>JANLQJ010000401.1:0-32352 GCA_031367715.1 Hyphomicrobiaceae bacterium
AAAGCACTGTTTCCGAATTGCCAACTGCTGCAGGTCCCGATGGTTGGACAGGTCCCGGCCTTCGCCGGGATGACGAAAAATCGGAAACCATTTGAATGAGTCAGAACCTTAGCTGCGCGGCAAGCGCTTGGACGGGCGCACTGCTGTGCGCCCCTACGCCATGACCTCTGCCATGAACCTTCAAAGTGACAGGTCAAACCATAAGTGGGCTGGTCTTACAATTGTCCAAAGTACAAACTGTGATTTGAACCATTATAGCAAACGCCACAACGGCCTATGTCGGTCGCCAAGGTATTGTCTTGAGAATACAATTCCTTGGCGGCCATGCAATTTAGTCAGCCAATCACTGCGACCAGAGCGCGATCCGGCCAACGCAATCGGTACCGCGGCGAGCGAACGATCAATCGCCGCAGTCGTCGCTGCACTCATCGTCGCCATCATCCGCGCGAGCCTTGTTCGCCCCGATGAAAGCGGGTGCCAACAGCGCTGCAGCGGCGACAGCGCCAAACAGTCCGAACTTGATCAAAGCGTCGCGGCGTGACTTGATTTCGAGATCTGACATTTGAAACTCCCTGCGCTGCGTTAATACTCCGATTGAGCTGCCCGTTAGGAACAACCCGCTCAATTCTGAGCCCGCTAAGCATATCCCTGTAATGCTCAATTGGCAACAGCAACCCGACCATCCCGATGCGGAAATAACCTAGGCGAAACAGTCGTCTGTCATAAGTACCCGAACTGTCGCGATAATACCACATGCGCGCACGCAAGTGGCTAACGCTCAAGCGTTCATCGACCCAAAGAAGTCGCCGTTCGACTTGGTCTGGCGCAGCTTGTCGAGCAGGAACTCGATGCTCTCCATGGTACCCATTGGCGACAGGATGCGGCGCAGCACGTACATTTTCTTGAGGTCGGTCGGCGTGACCAGCAGGTCCTCCTTGCGGGTACCCGACTTGGCGATGTCGATGGCCGGGAAGGTGCGCTTGTCGGCGACCTTGCGATCCAGCACCAGTTCCGAGTTGCCGGTGCCCTTGAACTCTTCGAAAATCACTTCGTCCATGCGCGAGCCGGTGTCGATCAGCGCCGTGGCGATAATGGTCAGCGAGCCGCCTTCCTCGATATTGCGCGCGGCGCCGAAGAAGCGCTTGGGCCGCTGCAGGGCATTCGAGTCGACACCGCCGGTCAGCACCTTGCCCGACGACGGCACGACGGTGTTGTAGGCGCGGCCAAGGCGCGTGATGCTGTCGAGCAGGATGACCACATCGCGCTTATGCTCGACCAGCCGCTTGGCCTTTTCGATTACCATTTCAGCGACTTGCACGTGGCGCTGAGCGGGCTCATCGAAGGTGGACGAGACCACCTCGCCCTTCACCGAGCGTTGCATGTCGGTGACTTCTTCCGGCCGCTCGTCGATCAGCAGCACAATCAGATAGCATTCGGGATGATTGGCCGTGATCGAATGGGCGATGTTCTGCAGAATGACGGTCTTGCCGGTGCGCGGCTGCGCCACGATCAACGCACGCTGGCCTTTGCCCATCGGCGCGACAATGTCGATGACGCGCGCCGTCAGGTCCTTGTTGGTCGGATTCTCGATCTCCATCTTCAACCGCTTGTTGGGATAGAGCGGCGTCAGATTGTCGAAATGCACCTTGTGCCGGATCTTTTCGGGATCCTCGAAATTGATCTCGTTGACCTTCAGCAGCGCAAAATAGCGCTCGCCATCCTTCGGGCTGCGGATCTGCCCTTCGACGGTATCGCCGGTGCGCAGGCCAAAGCGACGAATCTGGCTCGGGCTGACGTAGATATCGTCGGGACCGGGCAGATAGTTGGCGTCCGGCGAGCGCAGGAAGGCAAAGCCATCCTGCAACAGCTCAACCACGCCGATGCCGGTAATCTCGACTTCTTTGGCGGCCAATTGCTTGAGAATGCCAAACATCAATTCCTGTTTGCGCATCGAGGAGGCGTTCTCGACCAGGCATTCCTCGGCGAAGGCCAACAGCTCGATCGGGTTTTTCTTCTTCAGTTCTTGGAGTTTCATTTCTTCCATCTAAGGCTCCGAAAGCGGCTAAGGCCGCAGGATCGTTCAGGGAGTGTGGCCGGGAGGAGGAGGGATTGCAGTCATGTGCTCGCTTGAGCGGAGCATCGTGGCGCCCGGTCGCGCCTGTCGCCAGCGCACCCGGCTTTTTTGGGGCGCGCAAGCAGTGGTCTTGTTCTCTGGAAGGGAACCGACTGGGCCAAGAATAGCAGATCAGTCGGCGCATTGATAGTGAGCAAAAATTCGCGATCACCACTCGCCCGACTTGGGATCGAGCCCTTTCAGGCTGGCGCCTTTGTGAGAGACAAAATGAATGCGCGGCTCGTCGCTGTCGAAATCTTGCAAGATGACATAGGCCGTGTTGGTGACGGGATCGACAGTCAACTTCAGACGCCGCTTGGGCGGTTTGCTGCCGGGATAGTGCGCCAAGTGATTTCTGATGGTCGCAGTGACAAGAATGCGCTCTTCAAGAAACGCTTTCGTGATTGCTTCGGCATCCTCGAGCGACATCGTACGACCCGACGCGAGGCTTGAGTTGATCCGCGCAATGGCGTCCGTTCTGGTCATCTGATCGTCCTGGCATAAAACGGTCAGCAGGGCTCTCGGCGACGACCTGGGCCGCTTCAAAACGGCTTCAGGATCACCAGCAGCACGATGCCGATCATCAGCACTGTCGGCACTTCATTGAGCAGCCGCCAGGTGCGGGCCGACACGGTGTTGCGGTCCTCAGCGAACTTGCGCACCGCGCCGGCGAAATAGCCGTGTACGCCGGACATGGCCAGCACCAGCGCCAGCTTGCCATGGAACCAGTGCGCGCTGAAAAAACCACCGCTCCAAGCCAACCAAAGACCAAGTGCCCAGGCGACCAGCATGGCAGGATTTATAATGACCTTCAGCAAGCGCCGTTCCATGACCTTGAAGGTCTCGGACTGGGGCGACCCCTTGGGCGCGTCGCAGTGATACACGAACAATCGCGGCAGATAGAGCATGCCGGCCATCCAGGCGATAATGGCGATGACGTGGACGGCCTTGGCCCAGAGATAGGGATCATTCATGCGCAAGCGCCCCGCACCAGCTTGACCAGCTGCGCCACATGCTCGGGCGGGGTTTCCGGCACGATGCCGTGGCCGAGATTGAAGATGAAGCGCTGGCCGTGCATGCGTTCCAGGATCTCTTCCACGCGCTCTTCCATCGCCTCGCCGCCGGCCACCAGCAGCAGCGGATCGAGATTACCCTGGATGACGACATTCTCGTCACGGAAGGCTTCGCACATCATATAGGGCGGCATCGGCGTATCGCAGCCGATGCCATCGACCTGGGTTTCGGAAATGTAGAACAGCGCCGAGGCACCCGCGCCCTTGGGAAAACCGATAATGGGTGTCGCCGGATGCCGCTTCTTGACCGCCGCCACCAGCCGCTTGGTCGGCTCCACCACCCAGCGTTCGAACTCGTCATCGGGCAGGCTGCCGGCCCAGGTATCGAAGATCTGCAACACCTCGGCCCCGGCCTTGACCTGGCCGCTGAGATACTCCGCGGAGGTCTCCACCAGTTTGTCGATCAGCTGGCCAAAGCCATCGGGATCGCGATAGGCCCACAGCCGGGTTGCCTCCTGGTCCTTGGAACCCTGGCCGCCCACCATGTAGGTCGCCACCGTCCAGGGCGCCCCGCAAAAGCCGATCAGCGCTGTCTCCTTGGGCAGTTGCGCCGCCACCTTGGCGATCGCCTCGTAGACCTTGCCGAACCGTGTCCCCATCTGCTTTGCATCGAGTCGGGCAAGGTCGGCAACGCTTTTGACAGGATCGAGACGCGGCCCTTCACCCTCGACGAACCGCAGGTCCTGGCCGAGCGCGTGCGGCACGATCAGGATATCGGAAAAGATGATGGCGGCATCGAAGCCGAAGCGCCGGATCGGCTGCAGCGTCACCTCGGCGGCCAGCTCCGGATTGTAACAGAGATCGAGGAAGCCGCCAGCCTTGGCACGCACCTCCCGGTACTCGGGCAGATAACGCCCAGCCTGTCGCATCAGCCAGATCGGCGGGGGGGTCAAAGCCTCGCCGGCAAACGGTCTGAGGAACCGCTTTCCTGCCTTGGCTGCGTTAGGTTTTGCACTGCGCGGTGGTGTGCCCATAAGATTCCAAAAAGACTCTAAGGTCTTATTTTAAGGTTGCTGTTGGACAGGGGCATAGCGGGAATAGGGCTTTGCGGCCAGCGCATTCAAAATGAGTCGTTTCGATGCAAGCGCCGTGATAACGGGCGCGTTGGATTTGACAGTTGTGCTGCACGCGACTCGGCAATTGCGTTGTCCGGACCGTAGCTTAGGTATTCGGCTGCCGTGTTGACAACCCGGGGGCAAGTCTGTCGACGCGGATCGGAGGGGCAGCGCGGATGTCGAATCTGGCGCTGCTGTGACACGCCGAGTTGGTCCGCCGACGGCGGGTCGGGCCTAATGTGGACAAAGCTGTGGGCTCACTGGGATGAAAACGGGATAAGTCGTCACCCTGCTGTACCCCTGTGCATAACCCGGCAGTTTGCGCACAGGTCGCCAACCGGTTGCCAACCGGGCCCTGAGCGGGGCAAATGGAGCGCGCCACGACCAATGGCGTAAAAGTGGGCGCAGCCCGACCCTCGGCTCCGCGTCTTGTTGCAGTTGCGTGATTTCGCCGTCCTGGAGTGTTCTCGTGTCCGATCCGCGTCCATCGCTTGTCCTGGCCAGCGGCAGCTCCATCCGCCGCCAGCTGCTGGAAAACGCTGGCATTGTCTTCGTGGTCGACCCTGCCGATATCGATGAACCGGCTGCGCTGCGCGATCTCCAGCGCAATGAGCAGTCCGTGCCGCGGTTGGGCCGGGGCCTCGCCGCGCTGAAAGCCGAAGCGGTGAGCCGCCGCCGCCCAGACTCGCTGGTCATCGGGGCGGACCAGATGCTCGAGCTGGACGGCGCGATCCTGACCAAGGCCGGAACGGCCGAGATCGCGCGCGACGTCCTGACGAGATTGCGCGGCCGGCAACACTACCTGCATTCGGGCGTCGCCATTGCCCGCGGTGGGCGAACGCTCTGGAGCCATGTCGAATCAGCGACCATGCGGGTGCGCCAGTTCTCCGATAGCTGGCTCGACAGCTACGTCGCCCGGCTCTCCACCATCTTGACCACCACGGTCGGCGCCTACCAGCTTGAGGGCGAAGGCATTCAGCTGTTCGAACGCATCGAGGGCGACTATTTCACCATCCTCGGACTGCCGCTGTTGGCGTTGCTGGCAGAACTGCGCAAACAGCATGGGATCGAGGACTAAGCCATGCGTCACGCCGCTGTCATCGGCTGGCCGATCAGCCATTCGCGCTCGCCGCTGATCCATGGTTATTGGCTCAAACAGCATGGCATCGACGGCACCTATGAGCGGCGGCCGGTACCGCCGGCGGACTTGCCGGCGTTCGTTGAGACGCTGCGCCGAGGCGACCTGATCGGCTGCAACGTGACGGTGCCGCATAAGGAAGCGGTGCTGCGGCTGGTGGATTCTGCCGACGACATTGCGCGTGCGATCGGTGCTGCCAATACGTTGTGGGTCGAGGACGGCCGGGTGCTGGCCACCAACACCGATGCCTATGGCTTCCTCACCAATCTGACCGCCGCCTATCCTGATTGGCAGGGCGCCCCCGGCGTGCCGTTCATAGCGGGCGCGGGTGGCGCGGCGCGTGCGGTCATCTATGCCTTGCGCGGCGCCGGCTGCAAAAACATCCTGCTTTCCAATCGCACTCGCGAGCGGGCGGACGAGCTGGCGCGCTTCTTCGGCGACGACGTGGAGGTTCTCGATTGGGCCAACCGTCGGCACGCCGTTGCCGATGCCAGCCTAGTGGTCAACACGACGACCCAAGGCATGGCGGGTCAACCCGCGCTCGATTTCCCCTTCGATGCCTTGAACCCGCTTAGCATCGTCCATGACCTGGTTTATGTGCCGCTGGAAACGCCATTGATGGCGGGCGCCCGCCTGCGCGGACATCGCACGCTCGGCGGCCTCGGCATGTTGCTGCATCAGGCGGTGGTCGGGTTCGAGCACTGGTTCGGCGTCAAGCCTGCAGTCACCGACGAGTTGTACCGGCTGGTCGCTGCCAACATCGAGGCGCACTGATGCTCATTGTTGGCCTCACCGGCTCGATCGGCATGGGCAAAAGCACGCTTGCCGCCCACCTGCGGACGCACGGAATTCCCGTCTTTGATGCTGATGCTGCCGTGCATCGGCTGTATCGCGCCGAGGCCGTGCCGCTGATCGAGCGGGCGTTTCCCGGCACGACCTCCGACGGAACGGTGGATCGGACGCTGCTGGCCGGGGCGCTGGCCGAGGATCCCAACAGCTTCAAACGCCTGGAAGCGATCGTGCATCCGCTGGTGCGCGCCAGTGAGCGGACCTTCCTGCAGGCGGCCGAGGCGGCGGGCAATGCGATCGCCGTGCTGGAAATTCCGCTGCTGTTGGAAACCGGCGCCGACCGGTTGGTCGATGTGGTGATGCTCGCCAGCACGAGCGCGGAGCTGCAACGCGCGCGGGTTCTGCAGCGGCCCGGTATGACACCCGAACGGCTCGAATTGGTGCTGTCGCGCCAGCTGCCGGATGCCGAAAAGCGTGCCCAAGCCCACTTCGTCGTGGATACCGGCCTCGAGCTACCCCAAACCCTCGCGAACCTGGATATCATCCTCGATGACCTCAAGGGCCGCGACGGATCGGCCTTTGAGCGCCATTGGACCTGAGGCCAAACCACCATGCTGCGCGAAATCGTTCTCGATACTGAAACCACTGGCCTCGACGCCAAGGGCGCCGACCGGGTACTCGAAATCGCCTGCGTCGAGCTGATCAACCAGTTTCCGACCAACGTGAACTTCCACCGCTATATCGATCCCGAGCGGGATGTGCCGGTGGAAGCATTCAACGTGCACGGCCTGTCGAGCGAATTCCTCACGGGCAAACCGAAATTCGCCGACGTTGCGGTCGACTTCATCGAGTTCATCGGCGATGCCACGCTGGTGATCCACAACGCCGCGTTCGACATCGGCTTCCTCAACGCCGAGCTGGCGCGGCAGAGCCTGCCGGTGCTGTCGATGGATCGCGTGGTCGATACGCTGATACTGGCGCGCCGCAAGCATCCGGGCGGCCCCAACAGTCTCGACGCGCTATGCAAGCGCTATGCGATCGATACCTCCGCGCGCGTCAAACACGGCGCGCTGGTGGACTGCGAGCTGCTGGCGGCGGTGTATCTGGAATTGACCGGCGGCCATCAGACCAAGCTCGATCTGAGCACCAAGACCGAGGAACAGCGCCAGCGCGGCCATCGCCGTAAGCCGCTGCCGGAGCGACTGAAATCACTCCCAGCTCGCATCACCGCCGCCGAGATCGACGCTCACAAAAAGTTCTTAGCAACGCTCAAGGGCGCCACCTGGTTGGACTTGGCCGACGATCCACCCTTCGCCGACGACGAACCGGCGATTGATTGAAGCTGGCACTTTCCAGTCGATTGGTGCAGGCGCAAGCAGGCGGCAGTCCATGCAAGCGCCAACCGTGCCAGATCTAAACCGACGTCTTCTGCTTGGCCATTTCCTGCATATAGAGCTGGCCGAAATCGATCGGGTCGAGATAAAGCGAGGGAAATCCGCCGTCGCGCGTCAGATCGGCAACCAGGCGGCGCACGAACGGGAACAGCAGTGTCGGGCACTGGATACGCAGCAACTGATGTTTCATCTCGTCGGGCACGTTCTCGATCTGGAACGCGCCGGCGTAGGCCAGCTGCAGCTGGAACAGCACGCCGTTGGGTCCCGCCAGCTTGTTTTCGACGTTCAACGTCACCTCGTGCACGGTATCGCCGACGTTGGTGACGGCGACATTGACGGTGACATCAAGCTGCGGCTGCTGGCCGGTCTGCTGCTGAAACGACTTTGGCGCATTCGGATTTTCGAAGCTCAGATCCTTGATGTACTGGCCCAGTACCTTGACCGACGGCTCGGCGTTCTGGGCCGGCTTGGCAGCGCCATTTTCGTTCTTCTTGTGACCTTTGTCGTCTGCCGCCATGGCGTCCACCTGTCCTGCTGATCTAGATAGGGCTGATCTCGATGTGATTGCGCGGTCGCGGCCCTAGCACGCCGCGCGGAGCCGGGCAATTGGCGTTTGGTATCACTCGTCGAGCCGGCGATAATCCCCTTCGATGGTGCTGCTGCCCGGCGGCTTGACCGGACCGGAGGGGTCCCTTGGCGGCTTGCGAACCTCGAACATATGCGTCTGGATCAACCGCCCGAACAGCCATTGCAGCACGTATTTGCGGACGGCCGGCACCAGCAGCGCAAAACCCATGGCATCAGTAATCAATCCCGGAGTGACGAGCAGCCCGGCGGCCAAGGTCAGCCCGACGCCATCGATCATCGCATCGAGCGGCATCCGCCCGCTGCGCAGTGCGCCTTGCGCCTTGAACAGTGCCGACATGCCCTGCCGGCGCAGCAGGAAAGCGCCAAACAGACTGAGACCCAGCACCAGCAGAACCGTCGGCACAAAACCGATCTGGCCGCCCACCGCGATCAGCACATAGATTTCCAGGAACGGCAGCAGCAGCAAAATGAGGAAAAGGATGGCCATGACGGTTGGATTCTATCCTTGTGAGGGACCCACTATGGCATAAACCCACGTCGAGCGCTGGTCGATCCTTGTTGGCTCCGCCCCGGTGATGCCGTAAGCTGGGCCGAGAAAGCCCATCTGAACGGGCACCCCCGCGAGAGATACCAAACCGATGAATGGTGTTTTCGAGATTCCGACCATTGTGTTCCTGCTGCTGGCGGTGCTGCTGATCGCGCGGCTGGTGAGCGTGCTCGGCCGCAAAACCGGCAACGAGCGGCCAATCAAGACCTTTCGGCAGGCTTCGGACGATCGCGCGGCCAGTGCTGCTGGCGGCACCGATAATGTCATTCCGTTGTCACGGGCCAGTGGCGATAGCCGCGCCGATGCGTCAGCCCCCGACGCGCCAGCCGCCGAAGAGCGCATCAAAGGCGCCGCCCCGATCGGCTCGCTGCTGGAAGGCGAGCTGCTGGCGATCGCCCGCAAGGACGCCTCGTTCGATCCAAAAGCTTTCATGAGCGGCGCCAAGACCGCCTATGAAATGATCGTTCTGGCCTATGCCCAGGGCGACCGCAAGCAGCTCAAGACCCTGACGGCGCGTGAAGTGTTTGACGGTTTTGCCCGCGTCATTTCCGAGCGCGAGGGCCGCGGCGAAGTGAACGAGACCAATTTCATCGGCATCCACAAGGCCGATCTGATCGATGCCGAACTCAAGGATGGCATCGGCAGGGTGACCGTTAAGTTCGTCAGCCAGATGATTACTGTGGTGCGCAACAAGGCCGGTACGGTGGTCGACGGCGATCCCAACCTGGTGCGCGAAGTGACCGACATCTGGACCTTCGCCCGCGAAGTCGACTCGCGCGATCCGAACTGGAAGCTGGTTGCGACCCAGTCGGCGAACTGAGCTGGCGTGGCAGCAGCGGCGCCAAACCATGCGTCATCCGGCGATCATTTTGATATCACTTGGACTGTTGGCGATGGGCTCGGAGGCTGTGCGGGCGGCAAGTCAGGACGGGGTGATCAGCCACCAACCCATGGACTTTGCCGATTTGCCGGGCTGGGCCGAGGACGACCACGCGGCGGCTTTGAACGCGTTCCGGCAGGCCTGCCAAGCCCCCGCCAAGGGTGGATCGAAGGCCGTTCAAGCAGGCCTGAAAAGTGCTTGCGCCGCAGCGGCCGATGTAAAACCACACCGCGCGCGCGACTTCTTCGAGACGCAATTCCGTCCGTACCGGCTCACCCACAGTAAACCTGATGGTCTGCTCACGGGCTATTTCGAGCCGGAGCTGCCTGGCTCCCTGCAGCCTGACGCTCAATACACGGTGCCTGTTCTCAAGCGCCCCGACGACCTGGTCGACGTGGTTCCCGCGACCGAACGGGCCAGAGCCAATGCCGAGGGTCGGCTTGCCTCCATGCGCAAGACCGATAGGGGGCTGGAGCCCTACTTTACTCGCGCGGAAATCGATCACGGCGCGCTGGCTGGCCGCGGTCTGGAATTGCTGTATCTGCACAGCCGGCTCGATGCCTATGTCATGCATGTGCAGGGATCGGGCAGCATTCGACTGGTCGATGGCAGCCTGGTTCGCATCGGCTATGCCGGCAAGAACGGTTATCCGTACACGTCGGCCGGCTCGGTGCTGATCAACCAAGGGCTGATCAAGCGCGAAGATCTGACGCTGCGGTCGATGCGGGCCTGGCTGGAGGCCCATCCGGCCGAGTCGCGCGGCATCCTGAACCAGAACAGGTCCTACATTTTCTTTGAGCGCAAGCCACAAGCCGAGGGCAAGTCGGGACCGCTGGGCGGCCAGGGCACACCCTTGACCCCGCGCCGCAGCCTGGCTGTCGACACCGCGTTCCATACCCTCGGCGCGCCGCTGTTTGTGGTCTCCGAGACGTTGCACGACGAGCACGGCGCCAAATTCCGTCATCTGATGATTGCTCAGGATGTCGGCTCGGCGATCGGCGGCCCCGAGCGTGGCGACATTTTCTGGGGCACCGGCGCTGCCGCCGAAGCCATCGCTGGCCGCACCAAGGATCGCGGACACATCTTTGCGCTGCTGCCGCGAGCCGTAACTCCATGACCACCGGACGAGGGCCGCGCCGTCCCGTCACCGAGGACGAGCGCAAGCTGTGGAAGGCCGTCAGCAAGCAGTTCAAGCCACTCGATCGAGCCAAGCGCGAAGATGCGGACGAGGCGCCGGCAGCGGCAAAGCCAGGGGTTGACGCCAAGCCGACACGGGCCAAGGAGCAGCCGGCGCCTGTCGTGACCGCACCGCCACCTAAGAAGCGCGCCGTTGCCGTCAAGCCAAGCCTCGGCGATTTCGAAGCGCGCCGCGCCAAACGTCTGAGCGCGGGCCGTCTGCCAATCGAGGCGCGGCTCGATCTGCACGGCATGCGCCAGGAGGAAGCGCGCGAGACCCTGATGCGGTTCCTGCGCGCGGCCCATAACAACGGGCTCAAGCATGTCAAAGTCATCACCGGCAAGGGCGCCCCCGCCGCCGATGCGGAGCTGAAACCGTTCTCGCTGTTCGATGACACGCGCCGCGGTGTGCTGCGCGATCAGGTGCCGCGCTGGCTGCAAAGCAGCGACGCCCGCTCCCTGGTGGTGAGTTTCACCGAAGCGGGCCGAGGTCACGGCGGCAGCGGCGCGCTGTATGTCCAGATCCGGAAAAAGGCCGGGCGCTAGTGCGGATTCCGGTCCTATCGATCCGCAATTGTCGTCCCGGATGCGCTGCAACGCGCTCGGCGGCCGGCTCCCGGAACGGGAGTCGCCGAGCGCGAACAAGGAAGCCGCAGCGCTGATCCGGGACCTCAGCGGGCGCTTGCCGTGTTGGAACTGGTGCCGAGCCCTGAGAGGTCCCGTGTCTGCGGCGCACCGTCAAAACGCTGCGCCGCGCACGGGATGACAGGGTGGATGGGCAGCACGCGCTCGACAGCAATGTCATCCCGGATGCGCTGCAGCATGTTTCATGGTGCGGCGCTGATCCGGGACCTCATGGGGCTCCTGCTGTGTTGGAACACGGCTTGAGCCCGTTGAGGTCCCGTGTCTGCAGCGCACCATAAGGATGCTGCGCCGCGCGCGGGATGACAGGTTTTGGGATGGGCTGCAAAGCGCTCGGCGGCCGGCTCCCGGAACGGGAGTCGCCGAGCGCAAACAAGAATGAGGTCCCGTGTCTGCAGCGCACCGTCAAAACGCTGCGCCGCGCACGGAATGACAGGGTGGATGGACTGGGCCAGCCAAGCAAACGATGTCATCCCGGATGCGCTGCAGCATTCTTATGGTGCAGCGCTGATCCGGGACCTCAAAGGGCTTCTGCCGTGTTGGAACTGGTGCCGAGCCCCGAAAGGTCCCGTGTCTGCGGCGCACCGTCAAAACGCTGCGCCGCGCACGGGATGGCAACTGTGATCAAATGGCGCTAGCTCAAACGCGGCACGGGCACGCTCTGGCGTCCGGTGCCGGCGAACATTGCGTCGACCTCGCGCAGCTTCTTGGCCGTCACGACCAGGCGGGCGCGCAGGCGGTCGACGAAGTGCGCGCCGAGCATCGGGTCTTTTTCCATCAAGGCATGCAAGGTCGCGCGCTTGAACTTCAATGCCTTGACCGGAGTTCGCGCCACGATGGTGGTGGAATGCAGCGTCTCCACCAGCATGGCCATTTCGCCAACCATCGTACCAACACCGAATTCCTGCGGACGGGCGTCTTCGTCTTCGTCGTGAAGTTCGATCACGCTGCCGCTGCCGATCAGAAAGGCGCCATCGCCTTCCTGATAGGTGCGGATCAGCACGTCGCCACGCTGGAAGGTGACGGCCTCGGCCTCGAGGGCGAGGGCTTTGAGTTGCATCGGCGCAAGGCCGCTGAAAATGCGCGCGCTCAAGAGCGGCACGACCACATCGTCGAGCTGTGTCATGACTACCCCAACAGGTGACTGCAGGTTTACGGATACGCAGAACCAGCAATGGGGCAGGCAGATTGGCCCAACGACGCTCCCCGACAAGGGTCATGGAATAAACCCGAATCACCCACGCCGCCAAAGCCCGCATTGGTCATTTCAGGCTCGATAACGCAACAAAATCGCAGATGATGCAGTTTGGCACCAGTGCGGGCTCTAGCCCCTCACCGACCGCCCAACTCTTGTCGCCAATGGCGACGGCCCCTTTGTCTTGGCGCCGCCGCGCAGGAGGCCGGTCTTCTTTTCCCGTCAAAACGGGGGAGGCATGGTAGAGCGCGGGTCACGGCACCAGCTTGTAACCCCCGGTCTCGGTGATCAGCAACTCGGCGTTGGCGGGATCTTTTTCGATCTTCTGGCGCAGCCGGTAGATGTGCGTTTCCAGCGTGTGCGTGGTGACGCCGGCGTTGTAGCCCCACACCTCGTGCAACAGCACATCGCGCGTGACCACCTTCTCGCCGGCGCGGAACAGATATTTGAGGATCGAGGTTTCCTTCTCCGTCAGGCGGATCTTCGCGCCCTTGTCGTCGACCAGCAGCTTGCCGGCGGGCTTGAAGGTGAAACGGCCGATGGTGAAGACCGCATCCTCGCTCTGTTCGTGCTGGCGTAGCTGGGCGCGCAAGCGAGCCAACAGAACGCCGAATTTGAACGGCTTGGCGATGTAATCGTTGGCTCCCGCATCGAGGCCGAGGATGGTGTCGCTGTCGGAGGCCTGCCCGGTCAGCATCACCACCGGCCCCTTGAAGCCATTGCGGCGCACCACCTTGCACAGCTCGCGCCCATCCATATCCGGCAGGCCGACGTCCAGCAGCAGCAGGTCGACATGCTCCTTCTTGAGCAACTCGAGCCCTGCCGCCGCAGTCGCTGCGGTCAGGGCCTGGAAGTCGTCATGCAGCGCCAACTGATCAATCAGCGAGTCACGCAGTCCATCGTCATCGTCGACGATGAGAATCTTCCGTGTCGCGCTCATTGCAAACTCCAGCTATGCGTCCCTGATGGGCCCCGATGGGCGGCAGTATGACACGAGGGGCGGACCACGGGTATAGCGCAACGCCGGTATAGTTGCGAAGCTCTTGAGTCTGGTCGCCCACTAAGTTGATGGTAAGTCATGCGACGTGCCTATGACGGGGTTGCCCGCCTGCGGCTGGCCAATTCGGGCGGCACGCAGGGCTGGCTCGAATTTGGCGCACAGCTGCTGCCGTGTGCGATCGGTCGCGGCGGTTTGCGGCATCGCAAGCGCGAGGGCGATGGCGGCACGCCGGCCGGTCTGCTTGCCTTGCGCGAGGTGTTCTATCGGCCCGATCGCGTGCGCCAGCCGCTGACGCCACATCGGACCAGCGCGTTGCGGCCAGATGACGGCTGGTGCGATGCCGCCGGCGATCGCAACTACAATCGCCCGGTGCCGTGGCCGTATACCGCCAGCGCCGAGGCAATGTGGCGCGAGGACGGGCTCTATGACATCGTCGGGATCCTCAATTACAACATCGCGCCGCGTGGGCGAGGCCGGGGCAGCGCCATTTTCCTGCACGTCGCGCGCCCCGATTGGGCGCCGACGGAGGGTTGTATTGCGCTGCGGATGGCAGATTTGCTGAGGCTGTTGGAGGGCGCGCTACCGTTGCGAGCGATCGATACGCGAGTGTGACGCGGAACTCTCCCCGTTTTGACGGAGAGAAGACGTATAGCGGTGATGCCGCTACCGCGTGCGCCGCGGGTTCAGATAGAGGTCGGTTTCCTGCGTCTCCAGTTTGGGCTGCAGTTTGCCGCGCTTCACATTGCCATAGAGTTCGGACAGATGGCTGAGGCAGCCATCGTGGAACTTCAGCATGCCGCAAAACAGCTGCAGCACCATGTCGAGATGGGTGCCGCTTTCACCCTCTTCGACCTCAACCACCCATTTGCCGCCGAGATTGAGCACGCGGCCATTCAGCTTGGCGATCTGCCGGTTGTGCTCGTCATAGAGGATGTAATCGTCGCCGATGTTCACCCAGTTGCGGCGCAGACGGTAAAATTGCGGCCGACCGTCCTTGAGGTCCTTCATGACCATGAAGGAATAGTTCTCCGGCATGCCGGGCCATTTGCTGGCCGAGCGCTCCAGCTGGATGATCTGGTCGTGGTCGTTGAGGTTGACGCTGAAGGCAGGCACCGCGATGCCCTTGGCGCCATGCGTCAACTGCAGGCTGCGGCCGAGCATCATGTCGAGGGTGGCGCGCCAGTTCATGGCCGGGGTGAACAGCTTCATGACCAGGCGCTTGTCCATGCCGGTCTTGCCTTCCCACAGCTCGCTGCGGTAGCCCAGCAGCCCGACGCGCTCGCCGTTCTCGATCACCTCGGCAAAGATGTCCATGTCGGATGTGAACTGGCGCGACTTGGCCTTGTAGCGGCTGTGCCGGAACAGCCCGACCTCGGTGGTGTTGAGATCGGTCACCCAGAGATCGACGATGAAGCTGCGTTTGCCGGGCTTGGCTGATTTCTTGGCAGCGGGCGCGGTTTTGGATTTGGTAGCCGTTTCTGCCATGGAGCTTCCCTCGTCGTTGGCCGGGCATAAACCGGCGAATCATGAGGAGGAGTTTAGCAGGATGGGGGCGGACCGCAGTCGCGGGGCAACGCAATTGCGTGGAAAAGCCCCGCAATTCTTACATCCGCGCGCGCGTGCCGAAGATCGCCGAACCGACGCGGATGTGGGTGGCGCCGAAGGCGATGGCGGTTTCGAAGTCGCCGCTCATGCCCATGCTGAGTTGCCTGAGTCCGCAATCGCGCGCCAGCCGAGCCAGCATCGCGAAGTGGACTGATGGTTCCTCGTGCTCGGGCGGCAGGCACATGAGGCCAGCGACGGGAAGCTTGAGGGTGTGCTGGCAACGCTCGACAAACGCCATCGTCTGTGCCGGCGCAATTCCCGACTTCTGCGCTTCCAAGCCGGTGTTGACCTGCACGAACAAGTCCACTTTGCGCGGCACTCGCTCAAGCTCGCGGGCAAGCGCAACGGCCAGACTGTCGCGATCCAGCGAATGGATGGCCGAGAACAATTGCACGGCTTCGGCGGCCTTGTTGGATTGTAGCGGGCCGATCAGGTGCAGCTCGGTATCGGGATGGTCGGCCAGCAGCGGTGGCCATTTCGACTTGGCCTCCTGCACGCGGTTCTCACCGAACACGATGTGACCGGTCGCCAGAACCGGCCGAATGTCCTCGGCGGCAAAGGTCTTGCTGACGGCAATCAGCGTGATGTCGGAAACGAGTCGGCCCGCCTCGAGAGCCGCAGCAGCGATACGCGCCTGGATCTCCCGATAGCGGGCCGATGAGTCAGTCATGTCGCAACAAACACCCTGCGGAGCCGATCGGCACCGCCGTTCCTGACTGTCAGCCTGATGAATCCGGCACCGTCACAGTCACGCCATCCTCGACCGGCTGCATATTCGCAGGCGCCGCGAGTTTAGGAACAACTGCCGGCGTCACCGCAGCCTTGGCCTGGGTGGTCGGCTTGACGACCGGTTTTGCCATCACCGCGGCTGCCTTTTTCTTGGCGGCCATGGGATCGGCGGGAACTGTGGCTTTGGCCGTGACCTGTTTCTTCATCATTTTGCCGGCCGGCGCGCAATTCTTGTCTTTGCTGGCCTTCTCGACATCCACATAGCGCGCGAACCGGATCGATTCCTCGGAGGTCGGATGATATTTCGCCTTGCCGAAATCCGCCAGTTTCTGCGGGATCTTGTCGCCATCGAAGGTGGCGATCTCCGCTTTGATCTGATCGCACGAGGCGTCCGCCAAGGTGATGGCCTTGCCAACACCTGCCGGCTGAACCCCTTGCGCCATCGTGTCTTCGCCTGCCGAACCAACGGCGGCCGTCGCGGTGGGTCCTGCGATTGCTGCGGTCGAGTCTGCCTGCCCGAGCGATGAGCATCCACTCAACATCCCGGCCATGCTCGCCAACAGCACGACGCCGCCCCAGCCCAGCCCTTGCGTCATATGCCTAACCACTTGCGCCTCCATTCGTCACGGACCCTTGAGATCCGTTATCCGACGTTGCAACCCACTGATTCGCTTAGGAGTACGTTAGCGAACAGATCAAATCGCAACCATGTGATAACACCTCTGTCAACAGATATTTAGCCATCAACCATGGCTGTTCTGAGGCGATTTCCAAGCCAGCGTGTCTTGACGGCCACGGTCTTTCAGGGCTGATACGCATCAGAAAAATTCAGCCTCGCTAAATCATGGGCAGGAACTGGCATGGCCACGGAACGCTACAATGCCCCGGATCGGGAACCGGTCTGGCGCAAGACCTGGGACGACACGGAGGTTTTTCGCACCTCGAACGACGATCCACGCCCGAAGTATTATGTGCTGGAGATGTTTCCCTATCCGTCCGGGCGCATCCATATGGGGCACGTTCGCAACTACGCCATCGGCGATGTGCTGGCGCGCTACCGGCGCGCACGCGGCTTCAATGTGCTGCATCCCATGGGTTGGGACGCCTTTGGCCTGCCGGCCGAGAACGCCGCCATCGAGCGCAAGGTGCACCCCAAGGGCTGGACCTACGAAAACATCGCAACCATGCGCAAGCAGCTCAAGAGCATGGGGCTCTCGATCGACTGGGCGCGCGAGATCGCGACCTGCGACCCCGAATATTATCGCCATGAGCAGAAACTGTTCCTGGATCTCTATGCCATGGATCTCGCCTATCGCTCGGTCGGCAAGGTCAACTGGGACCCGGTCGAGCAGACCGTGCTGGCCAACGAGCAGGTGATCGACGGCAAGGGCTGGCGCTCGGGCGCGGTGGTTGAACTGCGCGAGCAGAACCAGTGGAACTTCCGCATCACGAAGTATGCCGACGAACTGGTCGCGGCCCTGGAAACCCTCGATCGCTGGCCCGAGCGGGTACGCATCATGCAGCGCAACTGGATCGGCCGCTCGGAAGGCCTGCTGATGACGTTTGCGCTGGAAGGCGGCAAGCTGCCCAAGACGCTGCAGACGCTGGAGATCTTCACGACCCGGCCCGATACCATCTTCGGCGCCAGCTTCATGGCGATTTCTCCCGAGCATCCCTTGGCGCGGCAGCTGGCCAAGAAGAATGCCAAACTTCAGGACTTCCTCGATGAGTGCAAACGCATCGGTACCAGCCTGGCGGACATAGAGACCGCCGAGAAAAAGGGCTTCGATAGCGGCGTGATGGCGGTGCATCCGTTCGATCCGGACCGGCAGATGCCGGTCTATGTCGCCAATTTCGTGCTGATGGGCTACGGCACCGGAGCCATTTTCGGCTGTCCGGGCCACGACCAGCGCGACTGGGATTTCGCCACCAAATACGATCTGCCGATTCAGGCCGTGGTGGTGCCCGAGGGCGAGAATGCCAAGACCTTCTCGCTGGGCGGCGAGCCGTATCTCGGCCCCGGCCGCGTCGCCAATTCGCAGTTCCTGGATGGTCTCAGCGTCGAGGAGGCCAAGGATCGCGTTGCCGATCTGATGGAAGAACGCGGCGCCGGCAAGCGCAAGGTCAACTTCCGCCTGCGCGACTGGGGCATCTCGCGTCAGCGTTATTGGGGCTGTCCGATACCGGTCGTCCATTGCGCCAAATGCGGCATTGTGCCGGTGCCCGACACCGATCTGCCGGTGCGGCTGCCCGACGATGTCACCTTCGACAAAGCCGGCAATCCGCTCGACCGGCATCCGACCTGGAAGCATGTCGCCTGCCCGACCTGCGCCGGCAAGGCCACGCGCGAAACCGACACCATGGACACCTTCGTGTGTTCGTCGTGGTATTTCGCGCGCTTCTGCTCGCCCAAGGATGCCACCCACCCGGTCGATCGCAAGGCGGCCGATTACTGGCTGCCGGTGGATCAATATATTGGCGGCATCGAGCATGCGATTTTGCATCTGCTGTATTCGCGCTTCTTCATGCGGGCCATGAAGGAGACCGGCCATGTCGGCCTGAAGGAACCGTTCGCCGGCCTGTTCACGCAAGGCATGGTGGTGCATGAGACCTATCAGGGTGCCGGTGGCCAATGGCTGACGCCCGGTGAAATCCGTATCGCGGGCGAGGCCGGCGCGCGCAAAGCCTTCGACCTGAAATCGGGTGCCGAAGTGACCATCGGCGCCATCGAGAAGATGTCGAAGTCGAAGAAGAACGTGGTCGATCCCGACGACATCATCGCCCGCTTCGGCGCCGATACCGCGCGCTGGTTCATGCTTTCGGATTCGCCACCCGAGCGCGATGTGATCTGGACCGAGGCCGGCGTCGAGGGCGCCGGCCGCATGGTGCAGCGGCTGTGGCGGCTGATCGATGATGTCGCCGAAGCCGGAGCGGCCAATGGTGGCAAGTTGCCGAACCATCTTGCCGGGCCGGCGCTTGAGCTGCATCGCGCGGCGCACAAGACTCTGGCGGCGGTCGGCAGGGAGATCGAGGGCTTCCGGCTTAATGTGGCGGTGGCCAAGATCTATGAACTGACCAACGCGCTCGCCTCTGGGTTGCAGAGCAAAGGCGAGCCGGGCATGCCCGCGGCGTTGCGCGAGGCTGCCGAAATCCTGATCCAGTGCTTTGGCCCGCTGATGCCGCACCTTGGCGAGGAGTGCTGGGCGCGGCTCGGATACAACACTCTGCTGGCAGTTCAGCCTTGGCCGGCCCTGGACGAGGCCATGCTCGTTGACGACATGGTGACGATTGCCGTACAGGTAAATGGCAAGCGACGGGATGAGCTGATCGTGCCACGCGACACGTCCAAAGAAGACGTGGAAGCGGCGGCCTTGAAGCTCGAACCAGTTTTGCGCGCCATCGGGGGGCGCGAGATCAAGAAGATCATCGTGGTGCCGCAGAGGATCGTCAATGTCGTCGCATAGGACGCCGGGGCATAGCTCGAAGGTCAGGACCGCTGGCGGCGCGGGTGTTTCGGCGCGCGCGGCGGTTGTATTGGCCACTCTCCTGCTGGCGCCAGCGCTGGCCGGTTGCGGCTACCAGTCGCTCTACGGCTCGGGCTTCACCGAGGACGGCAGTGTTGCCGACAAGCTGCGCGCGGTCGATATCGGCACCATTCCCGGCCGGGTCGGTCAGGTCGTGCGCAATGAAATGATCTTCAAGACCACGGGCGGCCGCGATGCGGCGACGCCGAAATATCGGCTCGAGATCGCCTTGCGCGAATCCGCCCAATCCCAGCTGGTGAACCTGCAGGGTGACGCCAAGGGACAGATCTTCGGTTTGGACGCCGATTTCAAGCTGGTCAGCTCGGACGACCAACATGTCATCCTGGAGTCCAAAGCCAATTCCCGCGCGGCCTATCAGAACGCCGTCTCGACCTTCGCCAATCTGCGCGCTCGGCGCGATGCCGAGGATCGTGCCGCCAAGATGGTCGCCGACAGCATCCGCACGCAAGTGGCGGCATTCCTGTCGCAGGCGGGCTGAAAAGCAGCACGGTTCGACGCCCCGTGAACGCGGCGGCGAATTGCCCCCAATGTCGTCCCGGATGCGCTGCGGCACGCGCTCGGCGGCCGGCTCCCGGAACGGGAGTCGCCGAGCGCAAACCAGGAAGCTGCGGCGATGATCCGGGACCTCATGGGGCTCCTGCCGTGTTGGAATACGGCTTGAGCCCCGAAAGGTCCCGTGTCTGCGGCGCACCGTAAAAACGCTGCGCCGCGCACGGGATGACAGTTGGTGGAATGGGCTGTGCAAACATTGTCATCCCGGATGCGCTGCAGCATTCTTATGGTGCGGCGCTGATCCGGGACCTCAACGGGCTCCTGCCGTGTTGGGACACGGCTTGAGCCCCCTGAGGTCCCGTGTCTGCGGCGCACCGTCAAAACGCTGCGTCGCGCGGGATGACAGTTGTGCAGGATGACAGATGTGCTGATGACAAGTCTGGTTTCGTCGGTCTAGAAAACCCTCAGCCATGGACATCAAGTCTGCTCAAGCTGATCGCTTCCTGAAATCGCCGCCGCGGGAGGTGGTGGCTGTGCTGTTGTACGGCTCGGACCCGGGCATGATTTCGGAACGTGGCGGCAGCCTCGCCCAGCAGCTCGTCAACGACGCGAAAAACCCGGGCGAGCTGATTCGGCTCGATGACAGCGACCTTGCCGGCGATCCCGACCGCCTCGCAGTCGAGCTGCGCACCGTATCGATGTTCGGCGGCCGCCGCGTGGTCCGGCTCAGGGCCGAGGCCAGGCTCAAACCGGAGCTGATCGCCGATCTGCTCGATGGCACGCCGCTCGCCGGCGTTCTGGTGCTCGAGGGCGGCAACCTGAAACCGGACTCCAAGCTGCGCGCGTTGTTCGTGGGCGCAGCGAACGCAGCGGCCGTGGCCTGCTTTCCCGACGACGAAAAATCGCTGGCGACGCTGGTCGGCGACGTCGCTGCCGAGCACAAGCTCAAGATCAGTCCGGAGGCGCGCGATCATCTGGTCGGTCTGCTCGGCGCCGATCGTGCTCTGTCGCGCAACGAGATTGAGAAACTCGCACTCTATACCGGCGCAGGCGCCCAAGTGAGTATCGACGATATCGACGCCATTGTTGGCGATGCCTCCGAGCTTGGCCTCGACCAGATCGTGCACGCCGTCGCCGGGGGCGCTGCCCGCGAGGCGCTCACGACCTGCGATCGAGCTATCGCGGCCGGCGAGTCGCCGCAGTCGATCATCCTGGCGCTGCTCAGGCATATCATGCGCCTGCACCTGCTGTCGGCCACCGTTGCGGCCGGCAAGTCTCTCGACAGCACCATCCGATCCTTGCGCCCACCGCTGCATTTTAAGGCGCAGCCGCTGGTGCAGGCCGAGCTGCGGAAATGGTCGCTACCCAGGCTGACCAGGGCGGTCGGTTTGATCCAGAAGGCGGCTGGGGCCTCGCGGCTGTCGACCACGCTGGAGCGCGAGGTGACGGAGCGCTTGCTGCTCGACCTCAGCCGGCTCGCGGTGAGCAAGGATTGATCGCCATGGCAACGACGCAGGAATTCAAAGGCATTCACGCCGTCCTCTATGCCTTCTTCGATCGCGACGAGCGGTTGGACCGCGCGGCGATGCGCACGCAAATGCAAGCCGTGCTGGACGCCGGGGTGGATGGTATCGTCGTGCTCGGCCTGGCCACCGAGGTCGCCAAACTGACGGCCACCGAGCGGCGCACGCTGATGGAATGGGCCGCTGAGGATCTGGACCGCCGGGCTCCGTTGGGGGTGACGATCTTCGGCGGCTCGGTCGCCGAGCAGATCGAGGACGTGCGGGCAGCGGAAAGCTGCGGGGCCAAATGGCTGATCTTGCAGCCGCCGCTGGTCGGTTCCTATGGACCGGCGGAATACATCCGTTTCTTCGGCCGCGTCGCCGATACCGCGAACGTGCCGGTCGCCATCCAGAATGCGCCCGCCTATCTGGGGCGCGGCCTCAGCGCCTCAGAGATCAAGGACCTGACTACGCAGCATCCCAATGTGCGGTTGCTCAAGGGCGAGGGCCCTGCCACCGACATTTGCGCCGTCATCGAGGCGACCGGGGGCCGCGTGCCGGTGTTCAACGGCCGCGGCGGCTTGGAGCTGACGGACAATCTGCGCGCGGGCTGCGCCGGCTTCATCCTGGCGCCCGATGTCATCGATCTGGCGGTGCAGGCGTTCGCGCATTGGAGCGCCGGTCGCCACGCCGAGGCCGAACAGCTGTATGCGCGCATGCTGCCGGCAACCGTGTTCGCCATGCAGTCGATCGAAGGGTTGATCTGTTACGGCAAGCGGCTGGCGGCGTCGCGGATCGGGCTGGAGGTGTTCGACCGGGCCCCGGCCATGCGGCCGACGGAATTGGGGTTGCAGATCGTCAGCCGGTTCGCAGAGCAGTTGGGGCCGCTCTGATTCCCGTCTCTGGATTCATCCCAGGCCAATCGCCGACGAGGCGAGCCCCCGCTCTATGAACTCCGACCGAAACCATATCCAAGTTTGCATGAAAGGGAGCGTTCAAATCCTTTGAGGGCCCGCTAAGGGCCGCAGCTGGCTCAGCGCGATTTTCCCTTGCCGCCTTTGCCACTGCCACTTTCACCGCCGCCGCTTTGGCTGTTGTCATGACCAGCTTCTTGGCCGCCACCGCTCTCGTTGCCGCCGCCCGCACCGCCGCCGCTGCTTGCACCACCACTTTCGCTGCCACCGTCGTTGTCGTGCGAGGTGTCGCCGCCGCCATCGTTACCATTATCGGAGGTGTGATGGTCGCCTGCACCGCCACCGGACGGAGGATCGCTGTTGCCACTGTTCGACCAGTCGCGAACGTTGTTGGGCGTGACGCAATTGTTGTTCGACTCGTCCTCAGGCGGCCAAGTTTCGAAATACGTCGCAGTTTTTACCTTGACCTTGTGCTTGTCAGGCTGCGGCCATTCGGATTTCGTGTCGCAGGCCAAGGGCTTCGCGGGAAGGACATGCACACGCTTCTTGCGGGCCGCGTCGGCGCTGGGGCTGAACGCCAAGGCCAGAACCAGGATGCTGGCTGAGCCGATTGCGGTCCAGGCAAGCTGGAACGCACGGCTCTGCTGTTGCCGTCGGAACGACATTTGGTACTCTCCCCACCAACCTATGGCTTTACTGAAATCTTGCTGAGCGCGCCGGCGACGGAACGGGAAACATCTGTCTTTTCAACGTCCCATGCGAACGAAACGCTCTGGTCGGACCAAGGTCGCATAGTCGCCAGGAAAATTGAAATGAATTGGATTTAAATACTTAAGCGAGCGCCGGCTTGGTCAACAAATTGGTCGGGTCCCGGCAAAAAGGCCCGGCCCGATCTCTTGCGCGTCGCCAGTTTCAGCCAGACTACTCACCGTTGATCAGGCGTTGCTTAATATACTCAAGTTGATCATAGGTGCGGTAGCGTATTTTCAGTACGCCGGCTTCGCCCGAACCCTTCTTGATCTCAGTCTTCAGACCAATGGCCTCGCTGACTTCCTTCTCGAACGCCAGCGTATCGGGATCCTTCTCGCGCTTTGCGCGGCTCGGGTCACCTTCGCCGATCGGGAGTTGCACCAGCGCTTCGATATCGCGCACCGTCATGCCGCGCTCAATGACCCGGCGGGCCAGCGCTTCGGCATCGTCGCGCCCGACCAGTGCCCGGGCGTGCCCGGCGGTGAGCTGGCCCTCGAGCACGAAAGTCTGCACGCTGTCGGGCAGCTTCAAGAGACGCATGGTGTTGGCCAGATGGCTGCGGCTCTTGCCGATGATCTGGGACAGATCGTCCTGGCTGTAGCTGTAGCGCTCGGTCAACTCGCGATAGCCGCGCGCTTCCTCGATCGCGTTCAGGTCGGCGCGCTGCACATTCTCGATGATGGCGAGTTCCAACACTTCCCGGTCGGCCAGCTCACGCACGATCACCGGCAAAGTGTGCAATCCGGCGCGCTGCGACGCCCGCCAACGGCGCTCGCCGGCGACGATCTCGTAGCCCGGGCCGACACCATTCTTGGGCCGCACGATCAGCGGTTGGACCAGGCCGCGCTCGCGGATTGAGGAGGCCAATTCCTCGAGTTCTTCCTCACGAAAACTCTGGCGCGGATTGAGCACGCTCGGACTGATGTCACCGATAGGCACCATGCGCTGCTCGCCTTGCGGCGGCAAATGGGCTGCCTGCTGGTTCGCGGTTTCGCCGATAAGCGAAGCCAGACCTCGACCGAGCCTGCTGCGTGGCGCCGGGACCGACATCGACATTGGCTATTCCTCCAACCGAATTTCAGTGTCTTTTGACGTACCGCTACGCAGCCAGCGTGCGGCGCTCGCGCTCGATGATCTCGCTGGCCAGCTGCACATAGGCCTGGCTGCCGGCCGACTTGAAATCATAGAGCAGGATCGGCTTGCCGTGCGATGGCGCCTCGGCGATCTTGACGTTGCGCGGGATGACAGTTGCATAGACCTTGGCGCCGAACGTGTTGCGCACTTCATTTGCCACTTCCTCGGACAACTTGGCGCGCGAGTCGTGCATGGTCAACACCACACCCTGGATCTCCAGCGACGGGTTGAGGGAGGCGCGCACCCCGTCGATGGTCTGTTTCAGCTGCGAGATGCCTTCCAGCGCGAAGAACTCGCATTGTACCGGCACCAGCACGGAATTGGCTGCCGCCATGGCATTCAGCGTCAGCACGTTCAGCGATGGCGGGCAGTCGATCAGGATGTAATTGAACGGCGCCTCGCCTGGCCGGCTGCGCTGGGCAGCGTTCAGCGCCGAAATGGCATCGCGCATGCGGAAATTGCGGTTCGGTTCGTGCAGCAGCTCGGATTCAAGGCCGACCAGGTCGCTGTTGGCTGGCACGATGAACAGGTTCGGCACCAGGGTGGGGATCGCCGCCTGGGCGATGCTCGCCTTGGTCGAGAGGATATCGTAGGTGGTGATGTGGCGCTGCTCGGGGGCAATGCCCAAACCCGTCGAGGCGTTGCCCTGGGCATCGAGATCGATCACCAGCACCTTCTCGCCGATGGCCGCCAGCGCGGTGCCGAGATTGATGGCGGTGGTGGTCTTGCCCACCCCGCCCTTCTGGTTACAGACCGCCAGGACGCGGACGCCCGGCCGGCTGCTGGCCAGTCCCTGATTGATCGCTGTCACGGCGTAAGCCCTCCAAGAGCGCTTCCAGAAAAGTGGGCGCCGGTTTTCCGATGAGAAGCGCGACAACGCAAAAAACTAGGACCTGAGGTGTCTGATATCGACAATTCGCCCGTCCGGATCGGTACGGCTCGCCGTCATTTCTGATTGGAATTGCCAGACCTGCCGCGCCGCCTCGATTTCGCGAGGGGCATCGCGACCCTTGAGAAAGAGCGCGCGAGTTGTATCTGCGAGCAAAGGCTTGGCCAGACCGAGCAGACTGGCGAGCGGAGCAAGCGCACGCGCCGTTACTAACTCGACTGCGCCGACAGTACGCTGAGTCGCGAGTTGTTCAATCCTCATGCAATGGATTTCCACAGGCGCTCCCGTGCGCCGGGCGACCTCGCGCAGGAACGAGCACTTGCGATTGCTGCTCTCGATAAGGTGCATTTTGAAGCCGGGGCGGTCGCGTGCCAGGATGGCGAGGACGAGGCCGGGGAAACCCGCGCCAGAGCCGAGGTCGGCCCAGATCTTGGTGTCGGGTGGCGCGAGCGGCAGAACTTGGGCGCTGTCGGCGATATGGCGGTGCCAGATGTCGTCGAGCGTGCTGGGGGCGACCAGATCCTGCACCCTGCCCCATTGTCCGAGCAGCTGTGCATAGAGAGTGAGGCGGTCGAGGGTTTCACGTGAAACCGGGAAGGCCCGGGCAAAGGTTTCGGGGCCGTCGATGTGGCCGCTGGGGACAGTCATTTCTGGCGCAGCCCGGGAAAAGCACCCCACCCCCGACCTCTCCCGACAAGGGGGAGGACTGGGATGGGAGTCCGTTTTGCGCAGCTCCGCATGCTCATTTGCTAGGCCGACCGGTGCGAGCGCGGGCGCTTGATATGCGACAGCAGGAGCATCAGCGCAGCCGGTGTCATGCCATCAATGCGCGCCGCCTGGCCGAGTGTCGAAGGGCGGAAGCGGGTCAGCTTCTGGCGCAATTCGGTGGAGAGTCCGGCCAATTCGCTCCAATCCAGCTCGCCGGGAATGCGCTCATTCTCTTCCGCGCGGAGGGTTTTCACATCGGCATCTTGGCGGTCCAAATAGGTCGAGTAGTGGGCATCGACGGCGATTTGCGCAGCTATCGGTGCGGCCACCCGGGCGAACTCAGGCCAGATCGCGGCGAGCCTACTCCAGCTGATATCGGGCAGCGACAGCAGCTCGAAGCCGGTGCGGCGGCGGCCATCGCGATTGATGGCAAGGCCGTGGTTGGCCGCGGCGTCGGGCGTCAGCGATACCGCCTCCAACTGTTTGCGCGCATCGTTCAGGGCGGCAGTCTTGGCGGCGAATGCGGCGGCGCGTGCCGGGCCGACGCAACCCAGCGCCTGGCCGATCGGGGTCAGCCGCTGATCGGCATTGTCGGCGCGCAGCCGCAGCCGGTACTCGGCCCGCGAGGTGAACATGCGATAGGGCTCGCTGACGCCGCGCGTGACCAGATCGTCGATCATGACGCCCAGATAGCCGTCGGCGCGGCTGATGACGACTTCGCTGGTGCTGTTGGCGCCGGCACCGCCAGCAGCCAACGCTGCGTTCAGACCGGCAACCATGCCCTGGGCGGCAGCCTCTTCATATCCTGTCGTGCCGTTGATCTGCCCTGCGAGGTACAGCCCCTTCAGGCGCCGCACCGCCAAGGTTGGAAACAATTCGCGCGGATCGACATAGTCGTATTCGATGGCATAGCCGGGCCGCTTCACCACGGCCCGTTCCAGGCCCGGGATCAGGGCCAGAAACTGCCGCTGCACATCCTCGGGCAGGCTGGTCGAGAGCCCGTTGGGATACACCGTGTCGTCATCAAGCCCCTCGGGCTCCAGAAAAATCTGGTGCGACGAGCGATCCTTGAAGCGGACGATCTTGTCTTCGATCGATGGGCAATAGCGCGGGCCGACGCCCTTGATCTCACCCGAATACATGGCCGAACGGTTAAGATTGGCTGCGATCACCGCATGGGCCGCCGCCGTGGTGTGCGTAATATGGCAGGCGATCTGCCGCGTCGTGATGCGCGCCGTCAGGAACGAGAACGGCACCGGCGGATCGTCGGCCTCCTGCCGCTCGAGCCGCGACCAATTGATGGTGGTGCCGTCGAGACGGGCCGGTGTGCCGGTCTTCAGGCGGCCGAGCGCGAGGCCGAGGCCGAGCAACCGCTCCGACAGCCGCAGCGCCGGGGCTTCACCGACGCGGCCGGCTGGCGTCTTCTGGTCGCCGATATGGATGAGGCCGTTCAGGAACGTGCCCGTGGTCAGGACCACAGCTGCCGCCGACAGCTCGCGACCGTCGCCGGTGCGTAGCCCAGTCAGCCGGCCATCAGCGATGACCAGATCCTCGGCCCCGCCCTCGATCACGTCGAGATTGGCGGTGGCGCGGATCGCGGCCTGCATGGCCTGGCGATACAGCTTGCGGTCGGCCTGCGCGCGCGGCCCTTGCACGGCCGGACCCTTGGAGCGGTTGAGCAGCCGGAACTGAATGCCAGCCGCATCGGCGACGTGGCCCATCAAGCCATCGAGCGCATCGATCTCGCGCACCAGGTGGCCCTTGCCCAGGCCGCCGATGGCCGGGTTGCACGACATTTCACCGATGGTCGCGAAACGATGCGTGAGCAGCGCTGTCCTGGCACCCAGCCGCGCCGCTGCCGCCGCCGCCTCGCAGCCGGCATGGCCAGCGCCAACCACGATGACATCATAGCGCAACGGTGATCGGGCGGTTGCCATCGTCTGACAGACTTTCGCTCTGGTGACCTGAGCGCATGTTTTGAGTAGGTCCGAGGCAAAAGGCAAGACGCGTCAGGTGGGTTGTATGCACAGAGCGACGTGGTCGGGTGCGAGTCGCGCCGGGCGTGACCCCCTAAAGGCGATTCTCGAACAGCGCCGCAGCGCGCAGGCGCTCTTGCTTGGAGCTGCGGTTGAACAGGAGTTGCATCGGCCGCCAATGCCACCGCTCAAGCGTGGGGGCAAACACCAGTTCAGTGGGATGCCTGTGAAACGCATTGAAGCGATGCCGGTGCGCCCAGGCAAAACCCATGCCAGGTTTCATGTCGCGCAGATCGCAGAAGCGGGTGCCCGGCGGCAGCGGCTCGGCGAACGTCGCCATGACCGGATCGCAGCGTTTCTGCGTGACCCGTCGGCTGTGCAGATGCGGATCGGCGTCCATCAGCCGAAACAATGCCGAGCACCTGCGCGTGGAACGCTGGAACGGATCAAAGCTGCGCTGCGACCCATCCGATTGCACCGGCAAGGTCCTGGCGATGTCGGTCAGGAATTCGGCCAGATTGCGCGCCACCAGAATGACCACCGGTGGGCTGGGCCAGATACCCAGGATTGGCATATCAGGGCGATCGGGCCGGCTGAGGTCGGCGATGTAGCGTTCGCCATCGGGGCCAGTGCCAAGGATGAGCTGCCGGGGAAACAGCCGCCAGGGGCTGTCGGGGTGTTCGCTACCCGAAGCTGACGCGAACGGGGCAGAGAAATCGAGCGTGCGCTCCCCAAGCTCAAGGCTCGAAGCAGACGCCATCAGGCGCTGCAGCTCGAGCGGCATAGCTCCGAATTCCCGCGCGATAGCGCCGAGCCGTGACGACGCTACCGGTGGCCGGAACCGGCAGTGCACGCCGACGGCCTCGGCGCGTGCGCGAAGCCTGGTCAGAACGTCGATGGTGGTGGGCGTGGTCAGGCCGGGGCTCCGCCGATAAAGAACGACGCTCGCCTTGCAGGCGGCGGGCCAAGCGGTCGGGCTGGGTGAGAATAGGGTGAATTTGCGCGTGTTTTGTCATCCGGACCGCAATCGGCCCATCTTCCAGTGGCCGGAGGGTCGAGGACGATTCGTTAATATTGCCTTAACGCCATCCTCCGCACCGTCCGGCGTCTTCCGCTGGAGAGTGGTCATCCTCCGCTTCGGTCCGTTTCACGTGAAACGGCGCGGCTACTTGCCGATGCAGAAGGCACTGAACACCCGATCCAGGACATCCTCGGCGCCGACCAACCCGGTCAGCCGGCCGAGTGATTGGGCGGCCTGGCGCAAATCCTCGGCGCGCAGTTCGGTTGCTTCGGGGTTGCCGGCGAGGAAAGCAGTGAGTGCATGGCTGGTCTCGGTGAGCAGGGCGCGTTGGCGGGACGTCGTGATGGTAGGGCTGCCGAGATCTGCAAGGCGGTCGCGGGCGTGGCTGGTGAGCAGCGCTAGCAACTGGTCGATGCCGGCGCCGGTTCGGGTGCTGATGGCGGGGATGGTTGGCATGCCGCTATTGTCGGTAAGGTCAGCCTTGCTGCGAATTCGCAGCAGGAGCGCCTCACTTGCCGCCAGCTCAGGCGGCGGTTCGATCACCGGTTCGGAGCTGACGGACAGCCACAGCACAATGTCGGCCGCCAGCGCGCTGGCATAGCTGCGCCGGATGCCCTCGCGTTCGATGGCGCCGCCGGGATCGTCCCGGATGCCCGCCGTATCGCTGACGATGACCGGATAGCCGCCAAGGTCGAGCCGGGCCTCGACCACATCGCGGGTCGTGCCGGGTTCCGGGGAAACGATCGCCACTTCGCGGCGGGCGAGCGCGTTCAGCAGGCTGGATTTGCCGGCGTTGGGCGGTCCCGCCAATACAACCCGTAGACCATCGCGCAGGATCTCGCCCCGGCGCTGATCATTGAGATGCGCGTCGATGTAGGCTTGCAGCGCTGTGGCGCGGTTGCGTGATTGGTCGGCAGCGTCGGCGGCGACATCGGCCTCGTCGGAGAAGTCGATGGCGGCTTCGATCAGCGCCATGGCGTCGATAAGCTGGTTGCGCCAACCCTCATAGAGGTCGCGCAGCTCGCCGCCGGCGACCCGCAAGGCGGCGCAACGCTGGGCTTCGGTCTCAGCGGCCAACAGGGCCGCCAGTCCCTCGGCTTCGGTGAGATCGAGTTTTCCATTGTGGAAGGCGCGACGGGTGAACTCGCCGGCTTCAGCCAGGCGCAGACCGGGCAGGTGAGAGAGTGCGGCAAGTACCGCAGCGACGACCGCGCGGCCGCCATGGACATGCAACTCAAGCACGTCCTCGCCAGTAAAGCTCGCGGGGCCCGGAAAAAACAACACCAGCCCAGTATCGAGCAGCTCGCCAGATGCGGGATCGATCAGCTTGGCGAGGCGGGCCAGCCTCGGTGATATGTGGGCCAGCTTAAGTGCTTTGAGGACACTTTGAACGCGCGCTCCCGACACCCGCACAACCGCGACGCCCGCGATGCCCGGAGCGCTGGAAAGTGCGAATATCGTGTCGGCGTCGGTCATTTTGCACTCGCCGGTTTTCCAAGGTCATGGCAAAGCATCGGCCATGACCAAGAACCGTCTCGCCGATGAAACCAGCCCGTATCTACTGCAGCACCAGGATAACCCAGTCCATTGGTGGGCTTGGGGGCCCGAAGCGCTGGCCGAGGCCAAGGCTAGCAAACGGCCGATCCTGCTGTCAGTCGGTTACGCCGCCTGCCATTGGTGCCATGTCATGGCGCACGAAAGCTTCGAGGACGAGGCCACCGCCGCCGTCATGAACGAGCTGTACGTGAACATCAAGGTCGATCGCGAGGAGCGGCCCGATATCGACGCCATCTATATGACGGCGCTGCACGCGCTCGGCGAACAGGGCGGCTGGCCGCTGACGATGTTCCTGAATGCCGACGCGCTGCCGTTCTGGGGCGGGACGTATTTCCCAAAGGACGAGCGGTATGGCCGCCCGTCGTTCGAGCGCGTGCTGCGCGAAATTTCCCGCATCCATCGTGAGGATCCGGCGCGGGTTGTCGGCAATGCCATGGCCATCAAGCGGCACCTGTCCGAGCGGCCGGCGGCGGCGCACAAGGATGCAGCGATTGAGATTTCGACTGTCAAGGACTTGGCCGAGCAGTTGGCCAAGGCGGTCGACCCCGTCCATGGTGGCCTGTCGGGCGCGCCAAAATTCCCGCAGTTCAGCGTGTTCAACTTCCTTTGGGCGGCGGGCATCCGCTTCGACAGCGCCGCCTGCCGCGAAGCCGTTCTGGTTACTCTGCGCAACATCTGCCAGGGCGGCATCTACGACCACATCGGCGGCGGCTTCGCGCGCTACTCGGTCGACGAGCGCTGGCTGATCCCGCATTTCGAGAAGATGCTGTACGACAACGCGCTGCTGCTACAACTGTTAACGGAGGCCTGGAAGGAGACGCAGGAGCCGTTGTTTGCTCGGCGGATCGAGGAGACCGTTGAGTGGCTGATCGCTGACATGCGCGCGCCGGACGGCGGGTTCGCGTCGTCCTACGATGCGGACTCGGAGGGCGAGGAAGGCAAGTTCACCGTCTGGACGCCGGAGCAAGTGCGCGAGGTCCTGGGCGCTGAGGACGCGGAGCTGTTCTGCCGGATCTACGACATCACGGACGCCGGCAACTTCGAGCACGGCACATCGAACCCGAACCGTCTCGGCAAGTTGACGTTCGAGGATGCTGCGACAGAACAACGCCTCGCTGGGCTGCGCCTAAAACTGTTCGCGCATCGCGGCAAACGCATTCCGCCCGGCTGGGACGACAAGGTGCTGGCCGATTGGAATGGCCTGACGATCGTCGCGGTCGCCGAGGCAGGCCGGACGTTCGGCAACGCGGTTTGGATCGCGGCTGCCGAAACAGCCTTCACATTCGTTTCGAGCCACATGGTGGAGAACGGCCGCCTCCGCCACTCCTACCGCGCCGGCCAACTGCGCGGCCCCGGCACAGCCGCCGACTACGCCAACATGATCGCGGCGGCGCTGTTACTGCACCAAGTGACGGGCGGCGCCGACTACCTCGAGCAGGCCAAAACCTGGGCCGCGACTCTGCACCAACACCACTGGGTGCCCGAACGCGGCGGCTACGCCACCACCGCCGACGACACCACCGACGTCATCGCCCGCCTGGAATCCGCCCACGACGATGCCACCCCCAACGCCAACGCCGTGATGGCCGCCAACCTCGTCCGCCTGCACGCCCTTACCGGCGACGACGCCCACCACAAGACCGCCGCCGCCACTTTGCGCGCCTTCATCCCCGACGTCGCCGCCCGCGCCGTCGGCCACACTGGGCTGCTGGCCGATGTGCTGGAGCTGCACGCACCCATGCAGGTGGTGATCGTCAGGGGTCAGACCCCATAGCGGTAGGGGGGTGACCCCCTTTGTGGCAGCGGGCGTATTGGCCTGCTGTAAACCCACAGCCACCCCGGCGCGATACAGAAGACCGTGGCGCCTAAAACTGTTCGCGCATCGCGGCAAACGCATTCCGCCCGGCTGGGACGACAAGGTGCTGGCCGATTGGAATGGC
>JANLQJ010000409.1:0-1517 GCA_031367715.1 Hyphomicrobiaceae bacterium
GCTCGATCTGGAGATCGACTTCACGACTGGCGGTCGCTTCCCGTGTCCCGACTGCCAAGCTGCGGATTGCCCGACGCACGACACGGTCATGAAGACGTGGCGACATCTCGATTTCTTTCAGCATCAGGCGTTTCTGACGGCCCGCACGCCGCGTATTAAATGCAAAACATGCGGTGTGAAGCAGATCAACGTGCCGTGGGCGAGACCCGGCTCCGGCTTCACGCTGCTGTTCGAAGCTTACGCCATGACGCTCATCACGCACATGCCGGTTGCAGCCGTCGCGCGTCTCGTCGGCGAGCACGACACACGTCTGTGGCGCATCGTCTTCCACTACGTCGAGGCCGCGCTGGCCCGCATGGATCTCGCCGACCTCAGGCGCGTGTGCATCGATGAGACCGCCGCCAAACGCGGCCACGACTACATCAGCCTGTTCGTCGACATCGATAAACGCAGCGTCGTCTTCATCGCCGATGGCCGAGACGCCGACACGGTTCGCCAGTTCGCGGATCATGTCGATGCGCACAACTCCGACGCTTCGCGCATCAAAGAGGTCTGCATCGATATGAGCGGCGCTTTCATCAAAGGCGTCACCGAGAATTTGACCGAGGCCGAGATCACCTTCGACAAGTTCCATACCGTGAAGCTCGTCAGCGACGGCGTCGACAAGGTCAGACGCATCGAAAGCAAAAGCCGACCAGAGTTGAAACGCAGCCGCTACGTCTGGCTCAAGAACGAGGCCAACCTCACAGCCGCTGCGCGCGACATGCTCGGCACGCTCTCGCGATTGCATCTGAAAACCGGCCGCGCGTATCAGATGCGCCTTGCGTTCCAGGACATCTACAAGGAGCCCACGCGCGGCTGGGCCGAACTGATGCTCGACCGATGGGACAGCTGGGTCATGCACTCACGGCTTGAGCCGATGAAAGACGTCGCACGCACCATCCGCCGCCACCGCGACGGCATCCTCGCGTGGTTCGACAGCCGCATCGCCAACGGCCTCATCGAAGGCATCAACAGCCTCGTTCAAGCCGCCAAAGCCAAGGCCCGCGGCTACCGCAGCAGCAAGACCCTGAAGGCGATGACCTACCTCATCGCCGGAAAACTCGACCTCAGGCTACCCACTTGAAACAGCGGAGAGCCACTCTTTTTGCCGCCCATAATTTCGTCAACTATCGAACATGGTCCAGAGCTCGGAGGAATGAGCCCGGGTGGCGAAATGCTCAACAAGCCGTTAAAATCGAAAATGCTTTGAGACGCATTCCGTGCATACGCGTATAAGCTGGGCCCGTCCACAAACCCGAGCGGGTCGGGTTGCGTGTATCTCCCGAGGCTCGGATCATAGTGCCGGTGCCAGTTGTAGTGCAACCCTGCTTCCAACTGATACCATTGTCCAGGAAACCTTGCGTTGAGGGTTGCGCTTCCGGTGATCGAATGCGCGGTTCCCCAGGGTGTCCAAATTGCCGACCAGACCTGAACTTTGGCCGCGTCGGTCATGCGGATCGGCCGGTTGAGGTGGT
>JANLQJ010000411.1:0-9231 GCA_031367715.1 Hyphomicrobiaceae bacterium
CCTTTCGGGGCTCAAGCCGTGGTCCAACACGGCAGGAGCCCTTTGAGGTCCCGGATCAGCGCTGCATCATAAGAATGCTGCAGCGCATCCGGGATGACAACTGTTGCGAAATGCCGCCCCAACTGCCACCCCCAACTGCCAACTTGACAAACCACTGCCGGTATCGGCGCTATCGGGGCGCGAAATTTCCCGCCCCCGCAGCCGCTTACCCCGCAAGTTTTCATGTCCCGCTATTCCGCCCTTGCCATCGCGCGCAACGCGCTCACCGGCCATGACCGCTGGCAACGCGCCTGGCGTTCCCCTGAGCCGCGCTCAAACTATGACGCCGTCATTGTCGGTGGCGGCGGACATGGCCTGGCGACCGCGTTCTATCTTGCCGCCAATCACGGCCTGACCCGCGTCGCGGTGCTGGAAAAGGGCTACATCGGCTCAGGCAATGTCGGACGCAACACCACCATCGTGCGCTCGGACTACATGATCGGCGGCAACACGGCATTTTTCGAGCATTCGCTCAAGCTGTGGGAAGGCCTGTCGCATACGCTCAATTTCAACGTCATGTATTCGCCGCGCGGCAAGGTCACGTTGGCACACGATCCGGTCGGCTTCGACAATCTGGCCCGGCGCGGCAACACCATGCTGCTGAATGGCATCGAAGCTGAATTGCTGGAGCGCGGCGATGTCGAGACACTCTTGCCTTATTTGGACTACACGCCCGAGGCTCGTTTTCCGATTTTCGGCGCCCTGCTGCAACGGCGCGCCGGCACCGCGCGGCACGATGCCGTGGCCTGGGGCTATGCCCGTGCCGCCGATGCGCTGGGTGTCGAGATCATCGAGAATTGCGAGGTTACTGGGTTTCTGCGCGACGGCAACCGCGTCACCGGCGTTGAGACCAGCCGTGGCAAGATCCTCAGTGCCAAGACGGCCATCGCGGTCGCGGGGCACACCTCGCAAGTGGCGCGGCTGGCCGGGCTGCGGCTGCCGGTGGAAAGCCACGTGCTGCAGGCCTTCGTTTCCGAGTCGATCAAGCCGATGGTGCACCATGTGGTGAGCTTCGGCGCCGAGCTGTTCTATCTCTCGCAATCGGACAAGGGCGGCCTGGTCTTCGGTGGCCACATTGATGGCTTCAACACCTATGCGCAGCGCGGCACGCTCCCAACGGTGCGCACCGTCGCCGAATGCGCGGTGGCGATGATCCCGGCGGTATCGCGGCTGCGCCTGCTCCGCCACTGGGGTGGCATCATGGACATGACGCCCGACGGCAGTCCGTTCATCTGCCGCACTTCGGTGGACGGCCTCTATCTCAATGGCGGCTGGTGTTATCAGGGTTTCAAGGCCACGCCGGCTTCAGGCTGGACCTTCGCGCATACCATCGCCAAGGACGAAGAACATGAGCTGAACCGTTGCTATGCGCTCGACCGGTTCGAGAAAGGTGCCGAGCTGGATGAGTTTGGCATTGGCAATTGGACCTATAAACAGTGAAGGGGAGTGAACCGGGAAGTGTAAGGAGACCGATTTATGTGTAAGTCTGCCATCCACAACTGACACTTTTACTGTTCCCTGTTCCCTCATACCTAGTCCCTGACCCTCCATGCTCCTCCTCTCCTGCCCCTATTGCGGCCCGCGCGACCACAGCGAATTTCGCTATGGCGGTGATGCCAGCAAGACCCGGCCCGCCCATGGCGCTGCCGACCCAAAGGTCTGGCACGACCATGTGTTCCTGTTCGACAATCCGAAAGGGGCGCACAAAGAATACTGGCAGCATGTGCTGGGCTGCCGGCGTTGGATGATCGTTGAACGGGACACCTTGAGCCAGGCCATTTTCGGCAGCCAGCCAGCGCGCGATGCGGTGAAGTCACCATGAGCGGGGCGTTTCACCGCATGACGTCGGGTGGCCGTATCGAGCGCAGCCGGCCGGTGTCGTTCACGTTCGATGGCCAGGCCATGCGCGGCTGCGGCGGCGATACGCTCGCTTCGGCGCTGCTGGCCAATGGCGTTTCGCTGGTTGGCCGCAGTTTCAAATATCACCGCCCGCGTGGCATCTTCGCGGCTGGCGTCGAGGAGCCGAACGCGCTCTTTACCATCGGCACTGGCGGGCGGCGCGAGCCGAACATCCCCGGCACCATGGTCGAGCTTACGGACGGTCTGGTCGCGGAAACGCAGAACCGCTGGCCGTCGCTGCAATACGACGTTCTGCAGCTGAACGGCCTCGCCGCGCCGCTGCTGCCCGCGGGCTTCTACTACAAGACCTTCATGGGTCCGTTGAAGGGCTCCTGGATGTGGTACGAGCCGGCCATTCGCCGCGCCGCTGGCCTTGGCACCGCTGGACACGAGCGTGATCCCGACCGCTACGAGACGCGGCACGAATTCGCCGATCTTCTCATCATCGGCGCCGGCCCGGCGGGACTTGCCGCAGCCATCGCCGCCGGCCGCTCGGGCGCGCGCGTGGTGTTGGCCGAGCAGGACAGCGAACTGGGCGGCAGCCTGCTCAGTGAGCCAATAGCCTCACCGGCGGCCGGTTGGCTGAAAACAACCGCCGCCGAGCTGGCGAGCCATGGCAATGTCTGCGTGCTGACGCATACCACCGCCTTCGGGCTCTACGACAGCAATACCGTCGGCCTGATCGAGCGGCGCGAGGGTGCGAACCCGGAAACGGGCGAGCCGCGCCAGGTGCTGATTGTGATCCGCACAAACCGCATCATATTCGCGACGGGCGCCATCGAGCGGCCGCTGGTGTTCAACAACAACGACCGGCCGGGCGTCATGCTGGCCTCGGCTGTGCGCACTTATCTCAATCGCTTTGCTGTCGCCCCGGCCAGTACCGCCGTGGTCGCCACCAACAATGATACGGCCTACCGCACCGCCTTCGACCTCGCGGCCGCTGGCGTCCGTGTCAGCGTCGCCGAGCTGCGCCGCGATGTCGCCGAGGCGATCCGGGTGCGTTGCAAAGATCTCGGCATCGATCTTCTCCTTTCCACCAGTGTGGTCGGAACTCACGGCAGCCAGCGCGTTACCGGCGCCCAGCTGGCCGAGCACCGCCCCGAACAGGGCCGCCCGCGCGTGACTTTGGAGACGCGGCCGGCCGATGTCATCGCGGTCTCGGGCGGCTGGTCGCCCGTGGTGCATCTCACTTCGCATCTTGGCAGCAAACCAAGCTATCGTGAGGATATTGCCGCCTTCGTGCCGGGCGGGTTCGCTGCCGGCCACGCGGGCGCCGGCGCTGTCAATGGCACCTTCGATCTCGCCGACGCCGTCGCGCAAGGGTTCAGCGCGGGCGAGCAAGCGGCCACCGCGACCTGGGCGAAACAGCTTGTACACGGATCGTTGATCGCGCCGGAAATCGGCGATCGCATGGGGTTGGATATCCTGCCGGTCTGGGAGGTCGAGGGGATGGCCAAAGGCAAGGCCTTCGTCGATCTGCAGAACGATGTCACCACGCACGACGTGCACCTCGCCTATCGCGAGGGCTACCAATCGGTTGAGCACATGAAGCGCTACACCACGCTTGGCATGGGCACCGACCAAGGCAAGACCAGCAACATCAACGCGCTCGCCATCATGGCGGGGTTGCGCGATATCGGCATCGCGGCGGCGGGCACCACCACGTTCCGCCCTCCGTATACGCCGGTGACGCTCGGCGCGCTGGCCGGCCGCAATGTCGGCAAGCACTTCCGCCCGATCCGCCGCTCGCCGCTGCATGACTGGCACCTGGCCAATGGCGGCGTCATGACCGAGGCCGGCCCCTGGCTGCGCTGCCTCTGTTATCGCTGGGCCGGCGCAACCACCGAGCAGGCCTATGTGCCCGAGATGCAGCACGTACGCTCCGCCGTCGGCATTTGCGACGTCTCGACGCTCGGCAAGATCGATGTGCAGGGACCGGACGCCGCCGAGCTTCTGAACCGCGTCTATGTCAACGGTTTCGCCAAGCTCCCAGTCGGCAAGGCGCGCTACGGCGTCATGCTCTACGACGACGGCACGGTTTACGACGACGGCACCACGACACGGCTTGGCGACCAGCATTATTTCATGACCACCACCACCGCCCGCTCGGGCGAAATCATGTCGTGGCTGGAATACCTCTTGCAAACCGCGTGGACGGATTTGCGTGTGCACTTGACGTCGCTCACCGACGAATGGGCTGCCATGGCGGTCTCGGGGCCGCTGGCGCGGCACGCACTGGAAGGCGCATTTGCCGGCATCGATCTGTCGAACACGGCGCTGCCCTTCATGGGCGCCATGGAATTCACTTTCGATGGCGTGCCGGTGCGCTTGATCCGCCTCTCCTTCTCGGGCGAGCTCGCTTACGAAGTCTACACGCCCGCCGACTACGGCACGGCGCTATGGGAGCACATTGTCACCGCCGCCATGCCGCTCGACATCAAGCCTTATGGCCTGGAGGCGTTGGCCTCGCTGCGCATCGAAAAGGGGCATGTGGCGGGCATCGACATCGATCAGCGCAACACGCTCTATGATCTCGGGCTCGGCAAAATGGCCAGCAAGGATAGGCCGTTCGTCGGCAAGCCGCTGCTGGATCGGCCGGGCCATGTCGTCGCCGACCGCTGGAGTCTGGTCGGCCTGGAATGCCTCGAACCCGACCAGCGTTTGCGCGGCGGCGCTATCCTGTTCAAGCTCGGCGACGACATCGCCGGCCACGGGCGCGGCTACATCACGGGCGTGACGTGGTCGACCGAACTGAAGCGATACATCGCGCTGGCGCTGTTTCAGGGCGGGCTTGCTCACGCGGGCGAGGAGATTGTCTGCGCCTATCCGCTGCGCAAGGAACTGGTGCGGGCACGCATCGTCTCGCCGCATTTCGTCGATCCGAAGGGGCAGCGCCTCAATGCTTGAGCGATCGAGTGCCATTGCCAGCGGCCTTGCGCGCGGCGGCCGCCAACCCAAGGCGTCGGCCGGTTGCCGGCTGGGCGAAGTGCGCGGCTGGGCGCTGCTGCAGGTCGCTGGTTTCCCCGCCAGCATCGCCCGCATTGAGCTGGCGCTGGCGGCCACCTGCGGATGCGGCGTACCGGGACAAATCGGTCGGGTGGCGCGGGCGCGCGCGACCATGCTGCTGCGCACGGGGCCCGAGCAGATTTGGATCATCGGCTCTGGCGAGACGCTGCAGGACGAACCCGCCATCCGTGCCGATGTCGCCCCCGGCATGGGCGTGCTGACGCCGTTGTCGCACAGCCGCACACGCATGTTCGTCGACGGACCGCGCGCTCGCGACGTGCTGGCCAAGGGTTTTACGATCGATCTGCATTCGGACGTGTTCGCTGTCGACCAGTTCGCCCTAACCGGCCTCGACCACACGCCGGTGCTACTGCACCGCGCGGCGGCAGATCGCTATGAGATTTATGCCATGCGCACGTTTGCACTCACGGTGTGGGATTGGCTGGCGGATGCCGCGCTGGAGTGGGGGTATGAGGTGGTGACTTAGGGTCGCGCCAAGTGGCTTGACCAAACCGCCTCACCCCAACCGCGCCAGCAATTCGTCATCGGCCGCCATCTCGGCAATGCCCGGGTAGATGCGGTCCGCGTGGCCCTCTAGATCTTCCGCCAGGCTGGTGCCCGTCAGCACACCGATCACCAGGGCGGCGCCGGCGGCGCGGCCCATGTCCAGGTCGTGCCGATTGTCGCCGATGACGGCGATTTCGGCTGGCCCCAGCCCGCAGGCCCGGCAGAACGCCAACGCCATGCCGGGGCCGGGCTTGGTGCCATGGCCGCTGTCATAGGCCACCGTGAAGTCGAACTGATGCAGGATGCCGTGCGGGGCCAACGATGCCGCCAGACCCGCGCTTGAATCGCTGGTGGCGATGCCGAGGTGGCTGGTGCGGCGCTTGAGCGTGGCGATGGCCTCGGCAGCGCCGGGTACCAGTTGCGAGCAGCCGGCTCCGCCCTCATGGAACATGCGGTCGATCTCGACGGCGAGCGCGGCGGCCGTAGGGCTGCGGCCAAGCACCCGCGCAAAGATCGTTGCGATCTCCAGCGGCGTGCCGGCCGCCAGCGGCGTGTTGGCGCGGATGCGGCCGGTCGACGCGTCATAGCCTCCCTCAACCAACAGCCGCAGCGCCAGCTCCGCATCGCCGCCGGCCGCATGCAGCGCCACGGCACGGTTGAGCGGCATCCAGCTGGCGTGGTAGTCGAGAAGCGTGCCATCCTTGTCGAACAGTAGTCCGCGTATCGGCATGCCGTCCCCCCGGGGTCGCGTTTTCGTGCCGCTCTGCCTTCTCACCTGCCGATCGTTGCTGTCAAGGCGCCGCTGGAAACCTGGAGACCTGGTTGCATGCCTGCTGGCGGATCATCTGAGGCGCGCGCCGCGCTCGGTCTCAGCCCTGCAGGCGTTGCCGCCTTCCTGGCTCTGCATGTGGTCGTCTGGACCGTGGTCGCCACGCTCGCCAATTGGTCCGGCACGCTGCATCACGACATGACCGAGGCCTATGACTGGGGCCGCGAGTTCCAGCTCGGCTATGCCAAGCATCCGCCGGTGTTTGCCTGGGTCGCAGGCGCGTGGTTCGCCGTTTTCCCGCGCACCGATTGGGCCTACTATCTGCTGTCGGCGCTGAACGCCGCCGGTGGCCTGGCTGGAGTCTGGCTGACCGCCGGCCGGCTGTTGACACGGCCACAGCAGACCGCCGCCCTGCTGCTGACCGTGCTCACACCGTTTTTCAACACCCTTGCCGTCACCTTCAATGCCAATGCCATCCTGCTGCTGGTCTGGCCCTGGACGGTCTATGCCTTCGTGCGCTCGATCCAGAGCCTTCGCCCGGCCGATGGCGCACTATTTGGCGTGGCAGCGGCCGTGGCGATGGGCTCGAAGTATTCCTCGATCCTGCTGCTCGTCAGCTGCCTTGGCGCCGCCGCACTGCATCCACGCGCCAAAGCCTATTTTACCTCACCCGCGCCATATGTGGCGATCGCCGTGGCCGCGCTGCTGCTAGCGCCGCATCTGGCTTGGGCGTTTGGCCATCGGTTGACCACCGTCACCTATGTATTTGAAAAACAGCATTTTTCGACGATTTCCGCATTGCGGATTGCCGGCGCGTCGCTGATTGGATCGCTGGCCTTCATCGGGCTGGCGGCGGCCGCTTTCGGCGCCATCGCCGGCCGCAACTCTGCAAACATGGTGCGTCGCGCCATGGCGGCTGCCGGCTCACCGCGGTTGCGCTGGCTGACCGTGCTCGCCCTTGCCCCCAGCCTGTTGACGGTGCTGGCCGGCCTTGCCGTCAACATCAAGGTCTCGACCAATTTTCTGATCCCGGCCTTCTTTTTCATTCCGATCGCCGCCATCGCGCACAGTGGCGTGGTTGTCGGCGCAGCCCAGCTGGTCCTGCTGCGGCGCTTCGTGGCTGGATGGTTCATCGCCGCGCTGGTCGGCGCGCCGGTGTTTGCCATCGTGGTGTTTCAGCGCCAGTCCGATCTGACCACCGAGCCGCGCGCCGAGATTGCCGCCTGGGCCACGCAAGCCTGGCAAGACGCCTACCACCAGCCGCTCAAGATCGCGGCCGGTACGGCGGGCTATGGCCTTGGTTTGCCGTTTTATAGCCCCGATGCGCCGAGCCTCTTTGATATGTTCGGACCGGCAGCCACGCCATGGGTGACGCCTGAACGCATCGCGTCTGATGGTATGCTGATCGTTTGCCAAGTTGCCGATCAGGCCTGCGCGGCCAAGGCGGGCGAACTTGCTACTCCGGCCGGACAACATCGCGCAGTCCGGCTCGCGCACACGGTTCTTGGCTGGCGCTCGCCCGAGGTCGGGTTCGATGTCTTCATGCGCCCGCCTGTGACGGTGGGTAGGAAGCAGCCTTAGGCTTGGCAGGGAGAGTTCGGCAAAAATTTACCGATCTTCGTAATTCGACCCTAACGTTTGTTCGGTAGCTTGCCTGGTCGAGGCAGCACACAGGGAAGTTTTTTGCCATGCTCAGCAAGTTCGATCAATCACACGCCCGCGATTCGATGGACGACAGCACCAGCGTCGATCCAGTCACGCTGGATGACAGCGCCTCGACCGGCGACGACACGCTTTCTGGCGGCAGCGGTGACGATACGGTCAACGGCGGCAGCGGCAACGATAACATCGGCGGTGGTGACGGCAACGACTCCATGGACGGCGGCAACGGCAACGACAATGAAGACGGCGGCAATGGCAATGATTCGCTCAGCGGCGGTGTCGGCAATGACACGTTGGTTGGCGCGGCCGGCGCGGACTCGCTGAACGGCGGCGTCGGGGCCGATTCCATGACTGGCGGCGATGGCAACGACCAGGAAGAGGGCGGCGCCGGCAACGACCGGGAAGTCGGTGGGGCGGGTGCCGATACGCTTGCCGGTGGCGCAGGCGCGGATTCCCTCAACGGCGGCGTAGGCAACGACAAGGAAGACGGTGGCGCCGGCAACGACAACTTGATCGGTGCCGCGGGCGCGGACACCCTTGCTGGCGGCGCTGGAAACGACAACCTGAGCGGCGGCGTCGGCAACGATCTGTTGATCGGCGGCGGCGGCAACGACATACTCAACGCCGGTGCTGGCAATGACACGCTATCGAGCGGCGACGGCAATGACATTCTGACCGGCGGCGCCGGCATGGACCGTTTCGCGGTGCATGGCAACGGCAACACCGAGATCACCGATTTCACGGTCAGCGGCGTCAATGCCGATGTCGTCCGCTTCGAGCATATCGGCTGGACCGCGACCAGCTTTGCCGACCTAATGACCCACGTCACGCAATCGGGCGCCAACACCGTTGTCGATCTCGGCGCTGGCCATACCCTGACACTGGACCATGTCCTGATGGCCGATCTGATGGTGGCAGATTTCATCCTGTAATACCAGCCCACGAAAGTTTTGCCTGCGCTCTTTCAATCAGACTTGGATATGGTTTCTGTCGGCGTTCATGACGTAGGGCGAGCAGCGCTCGCCCTGGTGCGACGTGCGTGCGCTGGTAGGGCGGCTGCTAGCCGCCCTACACCATGAGGCCCGTTCGTCCTATCGCCAAGTCAGTCAGAGAGCACGGCCGCGACCCTGCGGTCAGCGTATGGCAACCGGGTAAGGGATTGGTTGGACGGTATTAAACCGTCCAACTTATGGTTTGACCTGTCACTTTGAAGGTTCGTGACAGAGGTCATGGCGTAGGGGCGCACAGCCGTGCGCCCGTCTCGCTGCGCGGCAAGCGCTTGGACGGGCGCACAGCAGTGCGCCCCGCTTGCGAGCACGAGTCAAACGATAGGTTGGACGGTGTAATTC
>JANLQJ010000438.1:0-10902 GCA_031367715.1 Hyphomicrobiaceae bacterium
GAAGTCATGGCTGCACGGCCGCCAGTTGCGCGCGCCACCCCGTCTAACAGCCCCGGCCTGATGCCGGCGTCCACACCCAAGGGTTGAACCGCAGCCTCAAAACTGCGAGGCACGCCGGTCAACTGCCGATTCTAGGATGAAGGCGCGCCGTTCAACCGGCCGCGGAACAATACCCTTGCACCGGTCACCTGACCAGGAAGCCGTCTTTGTGCTGCGGTATCGGCGCAGCAAGGCGCATGCGTTCGGCGCCATCATGTTCGGCATCGGCAGCATGATCGCGTGGGTGGCCTGGGACGCTCTGGATCCCGGTAGGCGTTCGCCGAGCGATGACGGCGCCGCGCTTCAGGCCTTGCCCGCATTCGTCAGGGTTCGGTTCTTTGCCGCAATCGGCCTGATTGTTCTGGCGCCCGGCGCCACCATGCTTTGGGCCAGTTTGGCAAATCTCCCCATCGTGCGCATCCACGGTCGTTGCATCAGTGATCGCACCATCTTCGGGCGCCGCCGCAAACTGGCTTGGCGCTCGGTCGGGTCCGTCACGCGATTGCGACGGGAGTACCAGATCGTGGTGTCCCCGGCCGGCCACGGCGGCCTCCTCGAAGAAATCTGGGACCGCAAGTTGGTACTGCTCGATGTCGGTATGCTCGATCGATCGGTGGACGAGGTCGAAGCGATCGTCCGGCGCTTTCGGCCTGATCTCTCAATTGACATCCGTGATGGGTCGCGATGATTGAACCGGACGGCAGTTTGGCCTGCACCGACCCATCATGACCCATGGTCCGTCAGGGCGAAATCGTAGCGATTCCCAGCGACGGCCATTGCCAATTTGCAACACCCGCGCGGCCGCCGAATAAACTGGATGTTTCAATGAGGTCGCCGATCACGCCGGCCTCTTGCCCACAGGCTGAGACCTTACAGAAACCTCCAGATTCTGCGAGCCTTTGGTCATCGGTCCGGCATGTCCTCCGTCATCGGATGTTCGCAACGGGCGCTAGGTGTTTGCGGCCCGTTTCGAGGCGGGGGCGCCATGATAGGCTTGGGCCAACAGGCCGGTATCCTGGTGGCCGCGGAACGCGCTGATTTTGCCGTTCCGGATGGTGAAGACATGCACCCAGTCGTTTTCTCCGGACACGACGCAGGCGGCGTCGAGGATGCGATCGAATAGGGGCTGGGCGGACTGTTTGGCCATGATTCCAAGGAGTTTGCGGTCGGCCCGCCAACTTAGGTCGTCAGCGCCGATTCGCCAAAAAACGTTTCGCAAGGGCGTAAAACCATTGGGTTGTCGTCGTTCCTAGTATCCCCGACCAAAGCCGGATGGCCGGCCTCCAAATTCGCGCAGATCCGCACGATGTATCGCCACCTCCTAATGGTGAGCGCCGGACCCACCGACTACAACCGCGCCCATGCGACTGCGTATCTCCAGTTGCAGGATGCGGTTGGCGTCGGAGCCAACTCGCGGGACGCCACAGATACCGTATTCGCGATCGATTCCGCCAAAGAAGAAACTCTGGCCCGCCAGATATTCGACGCCAATCGTGCGCGCGCCCGCTGGATGACGAGTGTCGGCCACCAGTAATTGCTGGCCGCGTCGTGGCAAGATGCCAAGACGTGAACGGATGATGCCGTGACACCTCTATCTTGACACACCTCTATCTTGATCTTGGTGGTTGGTCTGTTTTCGAGTATAGCGTATTAATGCTGCACACAGTTCGTCAGGGTACTTTGTTGAGAGTTCTGGCACACTGCTTGGGCGGGATCGGAGCAGGAAACCTGCCCGGTTTGTCGGTAGGGCCTGGCCTCACTCAAATCACATCGCAGCAGTGCGGTGATGGCTAAGAGTAAAAGCGCCGCCCACCGGCGACATCACAAGGCTGCCAAGACTGCTTCATGCCGAACTGGCGTGGGAGTTCCTGCGATGGAACATCGATTATCAGCAGCATGTGGAAAGGTACCGCGCCACGCTCGCCGACCCCATGGTGTTGGCGTCCGGCCAGCAGCTGTGGCGTTGCCCGGCGCCGTCATTGGCTGCCCGGCGCTGGGGCCTTTATCCCTTTTGTCGATCCGGCCCTGCCGGCCCCAGACGCGCCATTTCGCTGGTTGCCAGATTTTGGCGCGGCCGAACTTGACGCGGTCGCGCGGCCATTGCGGCCAGGCGAGCCCGCCGAGCTCATATTGGCGGGCCTCCGATGTGTCCGGCACGTCGTTGTTTTGGCGGATGCTGAGGAATATCTGTTGTTTCGCACCACCGCGGCGTCGCTCGCGCTTCGCCTGCTTGGCGCGAGCAGCCTCCGTCATGCGGTTCGTGTGACGTTTCAGGTCAATGGCTTGGCGGCGATTTCAACAACAGCAAACAAGCTTTTGGCGCTTTCCGATCTCCTTGTGGCGTCGCCTCGCTGGGTCAAACGCAGCAGGCGGCAGAATTGCCTCCGTGATGCCTTGATCGCCCTCGACGGCCACGCTGTTGGTGCGACTTATCGAGATATCGCGACCGTCGTTACCGGCGTCAAACCGGCGAACGCAGACTGGAGCAAAACCAGCCGGTCTCTCAAAGATCGTATGCATAGGGCGTTCAAGGCCTGCAGCATGTTGCGCCATGGCGGCTATCGCTCCCTGATCGGCTAGGGGTGTCGGTTCGGGCCTTGAGAGTTCGACACCCCGGCCCCTCGGAATCTACCGCATGATCTCGCAAGTTCCCTTTGCGAGGCCAATACACGATGCCCAGACCCTCCAGATCCCCGTTCCTGACCACCCTCGAGGCTGCCGAATACCTCCGGCTCGCGCCGCACACGCTGGACAACATGCGCTGGCGCGGCACCGGCCCCAAGTTCCGCAAGCATGGCGGCCGCATCCTCTATCACCGCGACGATGTCAAACACTGGTCCGAAACCAATCGACGCAAGTTGTCGTCGGGTCTCAAGACATGACCGGCTTCAGGACGCTGATTGTCGGCACGCTCGGGGTCGTGCTGATTGGCGCCTCCGCTGGTCCTGTTCATACGTCGCTGGTCTGGAACCTGTCCGCAAGCGTCCCAATTGGTCTGTACGTGATCGATGCGGGCGCTCCGAAGCTCGATGACTATGTGCTGATCCGACTGCCAGTGGTTGTGGCCGAACTCGCCAGCGGGCGCGGCTACTTGCCAACCGGCATAGCTCTCTTGAAAAAGGTCAGTGCGACCCAAAATGATCGCGTCTGTCGCATCGGAAAGCAAATCCTCATCAATGGAATTGACAGGGCGCGCGCGGCGGCAACGGATTTGAGTGGCCGGCCGATGCCCATTTGGACCGGTTGCCGACGGCTCGAAGCCGGCGATGTGTTCCTTCTCGGCGGTGGTCCCGATAGCTTCGACAGCCGTTATTTCGGTCCGGTGGCGGCCGGCGACGTTGTCGGACGTGCAACGCCGCTCCACACGTGGCTGTTCAGAACCAGAGGCTTGAGACGACGGTTGCCGTCAACTGGCTGTTACAGGTCATCGTGCAGCTGACGCTGCGTATCTATCTGAACAAGATAAAGAATCGCCTCCGGCCGTTTCAATTCTCAAGTCGGGTCAATGCGACTCCTGACGTCAAGACCGTCCACTCGTTTTAGGGCCGTCGCAGTGTTTGGGCGGGTCCCACCCAACGACCAAATGTCGTTGTGCGGGCCGGGCTCTATCGCTCCGGCGAAGCAGCCTGCGCGACCGGGCCGCCGGTGAAGAACCGCCGTCTCGGCCCATGCGGGCTACGATCCCTCCCGCGGGAGACCGTTGTGAGCGCTCGGCGTCCCGGACCGGCGAAGCGGGCGGCGGTCATTGTCAGTCGGAAGCGGCTGGCCCGATCTGCGTCAACGCCAACGCGCCCTGTCTCCGTACGTCCGACTTGGATCGTTTATGCCCCTCGTTCGGAGCACCTTGCCGTCGGCAACTCCATCCTGCGGCTCCCGGTGCAGTCGCTCGCCGCCGCTCTTCCTCCTCAAGGACGCCAATGCCTGGCTCACGAGTCGGGCGCCGTAAGCCTGGTCTGATGGGCGGCATGAGACCGAAGCGGACCTCACCTGCCCCTGCGGGTCGATCACGCTAGCCTGCCCGGGTCGCACGCCATGCCGTTCCTTTCGTTGTCCGCGAAGGACACCCCGCCTCGTGATGCGCCAAGGTGCGGCAAGCGGCGCCTTCGAGACAACCCGGCGAAGAGCCGGGTCCTCCACTGCGTTGCGGCCCTTCGGGTGTCTCAGTCGCCGCCCGCCGCAGGAAGAGCGCACCGGCGGGGGATGGTCCTGCGCCGGAACATCTGAAGGAGTTCATCCATGGCTACCATCGGTTCCGTCACCAAGCGCGTCGACGGCCGTTACGACGGCGAGATCCGGACCCTGTCGGTCCGCGCCAGCATCGCCATCGTTCCGGTCACGGAGAAGGCCTCGCCGAGCCAGCCGGACTATCGCGTCCTCTCGGAGGGCATCGAGATCGGCGCCGGCTGGATCCGCACCGGTCAGATCTCCGGCAAGGAGTATGTCGCGCTCTCGATCGCGGCCCCGGAACTCGGGACCAAGACGCTCTACGCCAATCTCGGCCGGGCCGCCGGCCAGACCGACCCCGACGTCTTCGCCTTGATCTGGAACCCGCAAGACTGACGTTTTTCGCCCCCGCGCCGCATCGCCGGCGCGGGGGCATTTTGTTGTTCGCCGTTTCCATCCGCCACCTCCCCAACCCACCCGCAGCTCAGGCTTGCGGCGCGCTTCTCGTCCATCGAGCGGAGTCTGGACTGCTTGTCCCCTGGCTGCTTGGCTGAGTTGTAATTCTGGCACGCTTTGCTGTGGCGGATTTGTTCGGACCGGTCCCTTGCAGAAGGAAATCGCATTGGTCAGGCGGCTGTTGTCACCGTTGCCGTGCCTGTCTGCGCTGCCAAGTGAGACGGCCAGGTCGACGGGTTCCAAGGCGGGCCGGAGCGACGCGTTTTCAATCCGGTTCATGGTCATGATCAGTTGGCGGACAAAGGCATTTCCGGGATGTTTCAAGGCAGTATTTTGGACAACAGGATAAAAGGACGCCGCCGCATTGGCGTCACAGCCCGCAAAAGCAGGCAAAACGGGGACGTCCCGGAAATGGTCGTGACGTCACCGCTCCTGATTGCAGAATGAATTCAACGCGATTCTTGACGCCATCTTGTCGTTTTGCGCTCCGCGCCCATCTCGCCAGGGTACCCACAGCATCGAGGCGCCCGCCATGGCAGACAACGATATCACACCCAGGCCCGGCCGCATCCGTGACAGCAGCCCGTCGCGGCAGCCAAACCTGAAGCAGCAGATCTTCCGTCAGGCCGGCACCGCCGGGCTGGCCGCAACGTGGTCGAAAGGTCACATCAAGCCCGGCGCCATGACGCGCGGCATGGGGACGGGCATGCGCGCCGCCGCCGGCCTGATCGCCCCCGGCAGCCGGCGCGTCATCGTCAAGGCGCGCTACACCACCATCTCCGGCGGCGATCTCGGGGCGGCCCGCGCCCATCTCAAATACATCCAGCGCGACGGCGTCACGCGTGATGGCGAAGCCGGCCAGCTCTATGACGCTGCCGGCAGCGAGGTGGACGGGAGCGCGTTTCTGGACCGGTCGCAAACCGACCCGCACCAATTCCGGTTCATCGTCTCGGCCGACGATAGCCCCAGCCTCTCGGACCTCAAGCCCTTCATTCGCGATCTGATGCTGCAGATGGAACGCGATCTCGACAGCAAGCTCGATTGGGTCGCCGTCGATCATTTCAACACCGGCCATCCCCATACCCACATTGTCATTCGCGGCCGCGACGACTGCGGCGAGGACCTCGTGATGGCCCGCAGTTATATCGGCCATGGCGTGCGCGCCAGGGCGCAAGGACTGATCACCATGCAGCTTGGTCCCGAGAGCGAACTGGAGCGCTTCCGGAAACTGCACAACGAAGTCGGCCAGGAACGCCTGACCAGCATTGATCGTTCACTGCTGATTCGCGCTAAGGATGGCGTCTTGACGCTGCCCGCAAGCGCCGAACCCAACCCGGCGTTGCGCTCGCTGCGGATTGGACGACTCCAGACCCTGCAGCGGCTGGGGCTGGCGGAAGAGCGCCAAAAGGGCGTCTGGCAACTCGACGCCGCCGCCGAGAGCAAGCTGCGCCAGCTCGGCGAACGGGCGGACAAGTTCAAGATGATGCAACGCGCCCTCAAGGAAGTGGGCATCGACCGCGCGGCGGCAGGCATGGCGCTGTTTGAGAAGGCGCCGCGAAAAGCGCCGCTGATCGGCAAGGTGGTCGGTGTCGGCATGGTCGACGAAATCACCGACCGCACCTGGGTCATTTTCGATGCTGTCGACGGCCGCGTTCATTATGCCGAACTGGGCCGCTTGCAACCGGGCTCCGTGCCGGCGCGCGGCATGATCGCCGCTCTTGGCGGTGGCCAACAGAATGAAAAGCCGAATGCGCTGCCGCGACTGCATGTGCTGTCGCCCGTCTCCATCGAGCGGCTTGCTACTTATGAGGGACCAACCTGGCTCGACGAGGCGATCATCGCCAAGTGGCGGCCGGACCCGGCCATGCCTGGCGTCGCAGCCGAACTGCGAACCGCGCTTGCGGCGCGCGGCGATTGGCTGGCGGCGCGGCAGCTGGCGACCGCCCGGGCAACGGAAGCCATAGCGCCGTCGCCCGAGATGATGACGTCTTTGCGCAAAATGCAGACCGAAAGACTGGTCGGAACCTTGTCCAAACAGCTGAACGCCGAGTTCATGCCCGCCGAACCCGGGCGTCGCGTCACAGGCGTCTATGACCGTTCCATCAATACCCCGACCGGCAAGATCGCCGTCATCCGCCGCCAGGACACCTTCACCCTGGCGCCCTGGAAGCCGGCGCTCGAACCCCTGCGTGGGCTTCAGGTCAGCGGCAGCATCGGTCCCAATCGCGTCTCTTGGACCTTGGATCGCGGGCGGACCCTGCCGCCTCGAACCTGATCCGGACGCGTCTCTATCAGCGTCGAATCGACCCGATCTGCGAAGGCGCCGCCCCAAACAGGAGTCCGTCTGTACACATTCTCGTTCTCATTCTCATTCGCATGCGCCGTCGCCAACCGCGCCGTTCGCTCCGAATTCCACCAGCCTGAAGGATCTGGGCGCCCCGCGGCCAAAGGGGCCGCGGCCGGGCCCTAGTCCGCGGTACAAAGAATGTTATGACAATCGGGATCGCCGGTCCGCGGACCCGAGCCCCGGGAGGGCGGGTCTCGGCCCATCCGGGTGACGGTCCCTGGCGCGGACCGCGCCGGCAAGGACGCCATGCGCAACACCGTCCGTGCAAGCAAGACCGAAGCTCACCAAGAGGCAGACATGGCGACCAAGCCGAATTGTATTCCGGGGGAATAATCCCTGGGCAGATGAATTGTTCCTTTTGCGCGCCTTCGATTGCAACGCGCCTGTAACATTATGTGATTGAATCAGAACGATAAATGCTGAGAAAACGATAGAACAAAAACAGAACTCGTGCTAGTATCCTGACACTGAGATCAGCGCTGACGGCTTGGTTTAATGGTCCTTGTTTCAGGAGATATGCGTCATGGCTTCCAGTCTCTCAAAGTCCCGCCCGTCGATCTATGAGACGATCACGGATAAGATCCTTGCCGCGATCGAATCCGGCCCAGGCGATCCGGTCATGCCCTGGCAGCGCGCGGGCGCGCGGCCGGTGCTGCCGGTCAATGCCGCGACAGGACACGCCTATCGCGGCGTCAATATCCTGAGCCTCTGGGTGACCGCCCTTGAACGCGGCTACGCGTCTGGTGAATTTGCCACCTTCAAGCAATGGCAGGCCAAGGGCGCGACGGTGCGCAGGGGCGAGACGGCGTCGCCAATCGTGTTCTATCGCAAAGTCGAAAAGGCCGATGAGACCGCCACGAACGACGACGACAAGCCCGACCAGCTCTTTATCGCGCGTGGCTATTGGGTTTTTGGGGCCGAGCAGGTCGATGGTTATGTGGCGGCATCTGCCTTACCGGTCAATCCAATCACCCGAATTGCCGCCGCCGATGCCTACTTCGCCGCGACCGGCGCCCGCGTCATTATTGGCGGCGCGCAGGCCTACTATCGACCCTCCACCGACACCATCCACATGCCCGATGAGGCGCGCTTCTTCGATGGTGATGGCCGTACCCGCTCGGAAGCTTTTTATTCCGTACTCGGACATGAAATAGGGCATTTTTCCGGCGCCCCTGGCCGTCTGGCGCGCGACTTCGGCAAACGCTTTGGCGACGACGCTTATTGCCTTGAAGAGGCGTGCGCAGAGTGTTTTTCGGCGTTTGTCTGCGCCCGGCTCGGTCTCGCCGCAGAGCCGCACCCCGATCACGCGCGTTACATTTACCACTTCCTAAAGTTATGCGCAGCTCGCCATAATTTTAGTAATCGCGAGGTGCTGATAATGTGAAGGAGCGCGACGCGGGGTTGCATTGTCGCGAAGTTTCCGGCCTCGTCCTTCACATTATTTCAGAGCGTGTCGAGCCAGGCGAGGACGCTCGCATCCCGTTTCCACGATGGGAGCTTTCCGCTTGGTGCAGGTGCACCGACGCGCTCCAGCGCCCTTCGCTTCGTTTCGAGATTGGCCTGGGCGTAGTGGTTCGTTGTGTCGAGGCTGACGTGCCCGAGCCAGCTGCGGATGACGGTGATGTCGACGCCCGCAGAGACCAGGTGGACGGCGGTTGCATGACGGAAGCTGTGCGGGGTCACAGTCTTGGACCGCAGAGTCGGCTCCGTTTTCGCCGCAGCCACAACGTAGGCGGCGAGCTTGAACCGCACACCCGATGCGCCGAGCGGCTCGCCGTACCGGTTGACGAACATCCGCTCGTTCGGAGCCCGTGGCTGCCGCTCCAGCAACTTCTTCAACAGCAGCACGGTTTCCGGCCAGAGCGGGCAGATGCGCTCTTTGCGACCCTTGCCGTTGAGCCGCACGCAACTCGGCGTTTCGAACCGGATCGCCTCGGAGCACAGGTCGAGTGCTTCCTGGATGCGCGCGCCGCTGTTGTAGAGGAAGGATAGCAACGCATGGTCGCGCAATCCTTCCAGCGTAGAGCGATCGGGCTGAGCGAGGATCGCCTCCACCTCGCTCGGCTCAAGATAGCAAGGCGCCGGGATCGACGCTCGCTTGATCGGGACGGCGAAGACCTCAGTACACTGCGCGATAGCGGAGGGCTCCTTGCCGGCCACGAAGTTGAAGAAGCTGCGGATCGCGGCAAGGCGGCAGTTTCGCGTGCCGATCGTGCCCTGGCGTTCGTGCTCGGCGTATCCGAGGAACGCGCTCACCTCGCTGGCCGTGAGGTCGGCAAGCGTGATCTGTACGACCTCGCAGCGCTTTCGCTTCGCGACGAAGCGTAGGAACAGGCGCCACGTGTCGCGATAGGACCGGATGGTATGGATGGAGGCATTGCGCTGCTCGGCCAGCCAGTCGTGGAAGAAGCTGCGCAGCAACGCGGGGAACGGGTCGGTCTTCCTCATGGCCGCGCCTCCTCAACCGGATCGAGGCAGCGTGCGCCAACCACGCGGAACCGCTCGCTCGCCTGCTGCAGCAGATCCTGAGTGACCGTGATGTAGACCAGCGTGGAGTTGATATCCCGGTGACCCATAAAGGTCGCCAGGTACGGCAGCCGGTCCTGCGGATTGATGCCGGACCGGTACCATTCGAGCATCCGGTTCACGACCATCGAGTGGCGCAGGTCGTGCAGACGCGGCCCCGTTCGCCCGGTCCCAGTCCCGGGCTTGAGTTCGGCGCGACGCAGGATGTCGACGAGCAGCCAGGCGATGGCCGCCGAACCGTAGCGGCCACTCCCTTGGGGCTGCCAGAACAGCCCGGACTGCGGGTCATGCGACCCTCCGGCACGCTGCCTGGCATCGATATAGCTGCGCAGCTCGGTCATCACGGTGTCGGGCAACGGCAGGAGTCTGGTTTTGAAGAACTTCGTCTCGCGGATGGTGATCGTGCCGCATCGAAGATCGACATCGCCCAGATCGAGGCGTGCAAGCTCGCTCCGGCGCAGACCCGCGCAGTAGGCGAGCAGCAGCATGGCACGAAGGCTCAAGGGCCGCAGCGGCGCACGCGGCGACGGATAGGAGCGGGCAATCTGCAGCATGCGCTGCACGTCGGCGGGGCTGTAGATGTGCGGTTTGCGAAAGTGCCGCGCCGCTTCCTTTTGAGACCGTGCGTCTGGGCGCCTCGCCGGGATGCTCGGGTCCAGATGACGAAGGGCCTTGGTGAGAGCATGCTTCAGCTTTTCGCATTCGGCGGCGTGATTGCGGCTCGTCTTGGAGGCTGACCAGTGTTCCAGCATCACTGTAACCGGTTCGTTGCCGAGTTCAGGATGAGCCTGAAGGAACCGGTCGAACCGCAGGAACCGCCCGGCCTGTGTCGTGTACCGATATCCCCGGCAGCGCATTCGCTCGACATGCTTGCACATGATCTCACCCAGCACGCTGCCGAACGGCTTGGGCCGGCGCAGTGCGGCAAGCGCCTGATCCGGCATCGGTGACGCCAAGGCCTGCCAGATCGGCCGGCTTTGCTTGACGCAGAACTGCGAGCGCAACTCGGCAATGGGATTGCTGGCGATCAACTCCAAGGCGGCCAGATGGTCGAGGAAGCGATCGACAATGCGGGCGCGGTCCAGCCGCGTCGATGGGTTCCAGTGCGCTACGCTTTCCTGGAGCCAGTCCTGCAGCGTCCGCCGCTCGATGGTCCGCTGTCGCTCGGCGACATCCAGGAAGCCGTGAAGGACTTGGGCGTAATGCGTGCGGCTATGGGCGCTGGGCAATCGCAGCTTTCCCAAGTAACGGGAGACGATCGTGCGATCAGGATCAGTCCAGGCGGTCATGCCAGCACCTCCGATCCCGGCACGTCGAGCGCAATCGCCCTCAGATCCTCGGTGGCAAGCTTGAGGTAGGGGATCGTTGAT
>JANLQJ010000442.1:0-5479 GCA_031367715.1 Hyphomicrobiaceae bacterium
GTCGATGAACATGCCCAACAAGAATCACTGTTCGCGGCGATTGGCAAGTGGGTTACATGGACACGACTGTTGCAGTCTGGACTCACCGGGAGCCCGCGCCGCCTGGACTTTCAAGTCAAAGGCAGTGAAAAGTTCGGGCTAGTGGATTGAAGCAGCATCCGGCGGTCGCCCACGCCCGGCACATGCCCTTGATCGAGCAGATCTAGACCGTAAGTCAGATCGCCGACCAGCGCCAAGGTCTGCCGTCCGGGCCTGCGCACGATGAGCGAAATTGACCCGGCGGTGTGCCCGGGGGTAGGCAACAGCACAAACTGCCATCGCTGAACAGATCATGCCCCGCGTCGAAGGGAGCAAGCGCCGGGTCGAAAATCGGCGCCTGCTCGATCTGCCGCCATTTCAAATTAGGCAACTCAATGTGCCGCCGCATGACGCCTGCGAGTTCGGGCCATGATCCCGACAGGGTGGCCCATTCCGATCGACTGACTAAAATCTCGGCTTGGCTGACCTACCGCAAACCGCCGATATGGTCGCCATGCAGGTGCGACAGGACGACCCTGCTGACGTCGCGAACGCTGTACCCCAATCCCGCCATCAGCGCGGTCAGCGTCTGATTGGCGACCATCTCGAATCTGGCCATACGGTACAGCGCCGCCAAGAGGAACCCCGACGGGAAATATCCCGGATCCGTAATCGATGCGCGATCCAAACCTGTATCGAACAACACCAGTCCGTCGCGATGCTCGATGACGTAGACATTGATCGGGCGCGGCGCCGTCCATGTCCGGGAGGCCAGCACCCACAGCCATGGCGGCCGCCATGTGCCGGCCATATGATCCGGGTGGATCCGCACGCTGCCGGTGCTGACGACGCTGACGCGGCGAATGGGATCGTCGCTGTTCATGACGCCGCTGCCCCAATCCCCGATGGTGTTTGGCGGCCAACGATTGCGGGCGCCTCCTGAATCAACGCGTCGTTCTCGAGAGCCGCCACCATGAACAGCGCAAAATCCACACGGCGCGTGAGATTGCTGGCAAGGATGGGGTCGCCCACGTGCCTGGTCCAAACTGGAAGGCCCTGGCTTGCACCCTCTTCGAGGTCACTGCCGCGCACGACTGTCCAGCGGGTCTGGCTGGCAAACACCCTGCGGCACGCTTCGACCTGATCATCGAGATCGCCTATGCGCAGAAGCCTAGCTATCCACCCGGCAGCCGACACAAACGCCTTGAAGCGGCGTGAGTACTTGTCTTGACTGTCGCGCGTGATGTGCCAGCCGCAGGAGAATATGAGCCGGGCATCTGCTTGCGCGTGATCGAGCACCGCCTGAGCCGTGCCCGAGGCATAGTTGTGAACGCCCCAGGGAACCAAAACGGTGAGCACGCCGTCACACCCTTCGACTGCTTGCTTGATGACTTGGCGGTCATCGGTTGCTCCCGGGTAAATGGTTATGCGCCCCTTGAAACGCTCAAGTTTGCCCATGCTGCGCTCCCGGCAAACGCCCGAGACCTCGTAGCCATGGTCCAAGGCATGCTGGACCATGTATTGCCCCAGTTTTCCGGAAATGCCGACGATACAGATCTTCTTCATGTCATTTTCCTTCGCCAGACTGCTCGCCGCAAGTTCCATAGGCATCATGAATGAGTCTCCACCCGCGAAACTATCTGTGAAACGGCGAGGCCGAGTTGCCGATCTGGCAATGGGATTGGGCTTGGTCAGCGCGCGTGAAGATATGCGCTGTTACGGACCTTGCATGGTTCAGCAAAGGAAGTTGGTCGAACAATTGCGAAAGCGGCACGAAATGATCCTCCGCGCCCGCCATGATCAGCGTGTGCTGTGCAACCAGCGCTGAAATCGAACGTGTGTTGTAGGCTTTAAGCTTGTCGAAATAGGCGGCGGGGCTTGCCGCGCCAAGCACGTGCATGCCCTGTTCGATACCCCATTTCGACATCAGGTCCCGCTCCATCAGGGTGCGCGCCAGCAGGTTCAGCACTGTGCCGAGCCGCAGTCTCACGAGCGTGGTGATCGCCGCCTCCGCCAGCTTGCCGCGCCGCGATGAGATGCACTGAAAAAAGTCGAGCATCACATCGAAGGCCACGACGCGTTTGACTCTCGGCTCAAAGGCGGCGGCGCGTAGTGCAAGGCAGCCGCCAAGGCTGATTCCGACCAGTGTGACGTTCGTCAGCCCAAAATGGTCGAGGACCGCGCCCACGGGTTTTTCCCATTCGTGCGTCATCGGCAGATTCTCGCGCGTGAGCGTCGAGCCCTGACCCGGACCGTCGAACATGATCACCTGGTAGCCTTGAGAGGCAAAAGCCTCGGCGATCCCGTAGAATTCCTCAACATACACATCGTATCCGGCGTGAACAACGAACGTTCCGCGCAGCGGTATTTTTGGAGCCAGTGCAAGTCCATAAAGATGGCTGCCCGCATAGGGCACGCAAAAGCGATTAAGGTCCTGCTCCTGATGAGTATCGTAAAAAAGGGGCTCCCCGCTGTTTCGAGTGGGTGAGTTTTCTGCACGCTAGGCGTGCCCTGCCGGATTGAATGCAACCGAAAGATGATTGGCGGCGGCAAGCTCTGATCGTCTCGGCAGTTGCGGCGCTGAACTTGTTGGGGTTGGGCGGTGCCGGGAAAAGTGAAGCGAATCCTCAACTTGAATTGTTCCGCCGTGCTGGTCGGCCGTCAAGATGCTATGGGACGGCGGCGCGGTGAGATAACCGTGCTGCGGGAGGCCGATCCAATGGAGCCCCGCCATGACAAATCCGAAACCCACGCAGAATGATCTGAGCCGCAGTCTCGCGCCACTCGACATGGATACGACGCTGATTGCGGTGATCGAAATGGGCCAGAAGAGCTGGCTCGTCGCCGGCATCGTTCCAGGCATCGAACGCCAGCCGTTGAAGAAACTCCCCGTCGACGCGCTCGCCCTGCTGCAGGTCCTTGGTCGCTGGCGCGCAGAAGCGGAGAAGGCGAAGCGCATGGTGACGCGCATCGCCGTTGCCTTCGAAGCCGGGCATGACGGCTTCTGGCTGGCGCGCTGGCTCTCGCTGAACGGAATCGAAGTGCACGTCATTCACGCTTCGAGCGTCGCAGTATCGCGTGAGCATCGACGCGCCAAAACCGATCGGCTGGACACGGAGATGCTGAAGCGGGCGTTCGTCGGTTGGCTGCGCGGCGAACGCAATCACTGCAAGATGGTGGCGGTGCCGACACTGGCCGAGGAAGACGCCAAGCGGCCGAGCCGCGAGCGAGAGCGTCTGGTCGCCGAGCGCAGTCAAATCGACACGCGCTTGAAAGCCGCCTTTGTCCGGCTCGGCATTCGCAACTTCAATGCGAAGGGCGCAAATGCCATGTCGAAACTCGAGGCGCTGAAAACGCCTGAAGGATCGCCGATCCCGCCCAATACACTCGCCGAGCTCAAGCGTGACTTCGAGCGGCAGGCGTTCCTCAAACAGCAGATCCGAGCGGTCGAGGCCGCGCGCATGGACCGACTTGCCAAGGCTCCCGACGAGGGACCGAGCGCAATGGTCCGCCTGTTGGCACGGATCGTCGGCATCGGCGTGGAGACGGCCGACATGCTCGTGCAGGAGGTGTTGTCGCGCAACATCCGCGATCGCCGTGCGCTCGCCCGGTATGCTGGACTCACTGGCTCGCCCGACGAGAGCGGAGCGAAACGACGCGAGAAAGGCCTGGCGCGCGCCGGCAATGCGCGCGTGCGGCGCGGCATGATCCAATTGGCTTGGCGGTTCCTCATGTTCCAGAAAGAGAGTTCGCTGTCGATCTGGTATCGGCAGCGAACAGAAAATGCGACGTCGACGCGCAAGACGCTCGTCGTAGCATTGGCCCGCAAGTTGTTGATCGCGCTCTGGCGCCTTGTGCGTGACGGGATCGTGCCGGACGGCGTGCGCCTGCGTCCTGACGTGCCGGTCGCCGCATGATGGCGATCGATCATTCCTCGTTCTCGCATTCGTGACCCGGTCGTTGCCGCGGTTCGCGATGACGGTTCGAGGTGGCGGGGTCCCGCGCTTGTCCACGGCTTCGATGCCGCCGTTAAGAATGGGCCCGCCGCCTCGGAGCTTTGCCGCTGATGCGCATGCATGCATCATGGTCCGGGCCATGTGAGCCCGACCGAATACAAGGCTGTGGCAGCGCGAGCTGTCCTGACTGCAAGCTCCCCTCGACATCGTCTCCGGCCGAAGCGCAACACGGGAAAACCCGGGAGTATCCTCAAGCCCGATCGATCAATCCTGCCGCCGTGCTCGGAGCCGTCAAGGTGCGGCCTGGAAACGGCGGAGTCTGTGGCGAGGTCGGAGCGACGGCCGACCTTGACCGCCCCTCCGCGCGCCGGCGTTGGCGCTTTGCGGTCGGGACGGAAGAAAGCCTTCGGCGAGGTCGAACCAAAGAAATGCAGCAAGGAAAGAAAGAAGCAGAAAGTGCTGCAAAATATGGGCTTGACTTCGGGAGTCCCATACAAGGACAAGCCCTGCCGGGCGCGCGAAGAGCGCGTCCTTGACCGCCGCCCACCCCGTCGCATTTCGCTCCGCCATGAGGTTCACGCCGCAGGCTGATCCGCTACGCAGCGCACCGTACCCACTCGGAACAGCGAGGAGGCAAAAAAGGCCAATGAATTTCTCGAATGATACCGTCGGATGGTCGTTGGGTCATGTCGCGCTCCAATCCGATCTGCCGAAATTTGGTGCTGCGGGTATGGCCGCGCGACGCTTCGAAAATTGAAAGAAAGCTGCGAGATTGCAAACGGCTCAATTCAGGGACGGCGAAGTAAAACGCGCACCGCAGCTGATGGTTCCAAAGTCGGCGATGGGTACGGAAAATGTCGATTTTGTAGTTGCTCACTGGTGATCGTCACGGCCGACCATAGCCACGTCATGTCGTTGGCAGGCTACTCACTACGCGCCTCGCCGATCCTGGGCGTCGTGGAGGATGGCGGCGGCAAGCCTGTCGCTGCCGCCGACGGCGAGCCTTACGCGATCTTCTCCTACGCCAACGGCCCCGGCGCCGCCTTCCCAAAACTCAAGAAGGATGCCACCGAGGCGAGGCCGGCTGGTGTACGTCCCATGGCGGCAGCCGCCGACATGGCCGCCACCATCATGGAAGGCGCCGTCAACCGTGTACGTCCCAAAATGATGACCGTGGTCGCCATCATGGCCGGGCTGCTGCCGATCCTGTGGTCGACCGGCACCAGCTCGGAGGTCATGCAGCGCATCGCCGTACCGATGATCGGAGGCATGGTGTCGTCGACGATCCTGACACTGGTCGTCATCCCGGCGATTTATGCCTTGATGAAGGGGTTTGCGCTCAATCCTCGCGCGAGCACTGCAAGGGCACCGGAGGATGCCTCGACGGCGCTTGCAGATTGACTGAACAGGCTGTCGTTGCGCTGTTCATGTTTGTCCAAACGCGCGCTTGGGCCACGAGCCAGTCGCGACTAAGCGCCATAGGCGGTGCCGGTGCCAACGTCACA
>JANLQJ010000011.1:0-2230 GCA_031367715.1 Hyphomicrobiaceae bacterium
TCGAGATCGCCGGCGCCGACCCACGCCTTGCCCCGGTTATCGATCACGACTATCTCGCTAGCGATGTCGATGTTGCGCATTTTGCCGACGCCTTCGAGGGTATCAAGGCGCTGCTGGCGACTCCGCCGTTTGCTCGACACAATGCGCGTCTGCTGACCCCGGACAGTGAGTTTCGCGCGCATCTGCTGGCCAATGTGGCGTCGGCCCATCACCAGAGTAGCTCGTGCCGCATGGGCTCCGATCCGACGACCAGCGTCGTTGATCCGCAATTGCGCGTGCACGGCATAGACAATCTACTGGTCGCCGATTCCAGCATCTTCCCCGATACCATCATGCACAACCCGAATCTCGCCTGCTATGTCATTGGCGAGAAGGCGGCCGAGGCGATCCGGCTCAATCGGGTTTAAGCTTCACGCCATTGAGGCCCGCCAGCACGCCCGGCAGTGCCGGCAGAAACACATCCGCATGCCCCTGATTGAGGGTGAGGCGCAGCATCTGGTTAACCGCTTGCAGGATAGGAATGGAGCCGCCGGCAGACTCTGCCATACGGCTGTAGGTGCGGATATCCTTGGCCGCTATACGGATCGGGCCGCGCAGATGGCTGTCGTCGCCAGAGCGGATCCAGGGCTCCATCATGCGCCACATGCGCCCGTCCGCGCCACCGGCCGACAGCACATCGGCAAGGGCGTTGAGGTCGACGCCCACTTTGGCAGCGGTGACGAACCCTTCGGCAAACAGCGAGGCCATGCCGATGGTAATCGAGTTGTTGACCAGTTTGCAGGTGGTGCCGGCACCGAGCGGTCCGCAATGCACAATGGTGTCGGCGTAGCTTGCGAAGATGGGGCGCACACGCTCCAGGACCTTGGCGTCGCCACCCACATAGGTGCTGAGCTTGCCAGTCTCGGCCTCCTTCGGCGTGCGGCCCAAGGCGGCGTCGAGCATGTCGATGCCTCTTGCGGCCAACTCGCCGCCGATTTTGCGCGTGACCGACGGGTCGGCTGTGGTGGCATCGATCAGCACTGATCCTTTCTGCATGGCGGCCATGAGCCCGTTCTTGCCATAGACCACCGCCTCGACCTCGGTCGAGGACGGCAAGCACAGAATTACCACCTCGCTGGCGGCAGCCATGTCCGCCGGGTTTGGCGCCTCGCGCGCGCCGCGCCGCACTAGATCATCCACCGGCTCGCGATTGCGGTTGCCGAGAATGGTGAGCCCAAAACCGCCCCGCTCCAGGATATTCCTGGCCGCGCCATGCCCCATCAGGCCAACGCCGATAAACCCCACGCAGGTCTTGTCTGCCATGTCTCAACCGTTTCCCTGATTCGCCAACCGGTAGACCCGCGTGGCGGTTGCGTGCTGAACGGCCTGTCGGTCGCCGTCCGAATATGCAGACAATACCTCGTCACTGACACGCTTCCACGTTGCATAATCCGAAGCCAGATCGAGAGGTGGCCAGTCGCTCGCCCACAACACACGATCGGCGCCGAACGCGGCCAGCACGTGATCGGCATACGGTCTTATATCAGAAGTCGAAGCGCCAGAGGCCGCGCAGTTCATCAGCCCAGAGAACTTGCAATGAACCTGCGGACAGTCTGCGATCTGGTCGATGTAGTGTGCCCACGGAGCAAAGGCGCCGCCGGCGATGTCCGGCTTGCCGCAATGGTCGAGGACAATGCGTATGTGCGGCAGTTGGCGGGCAAGCTGCGCCGCCAGTGAAATCTCTCGCCAGTTCTGCACCAGGAGGTCCAGCGTGAGATCATGTGCGGCGAGCGCCCGCCAGCCGCGCTCCAGCCGCTGGTCGAGCATCCAGGCGATGCTGCGGTTGTCGTCGCGCACCGGCCGCACGCCCTTGACGATCGGGTTCCAGGCCAGCGCGGCAACCTCCTCCTCGATCGCGGGCGAGGCGGGATCGATCCAAGCGACGATACCGGCAATCCAGGAAAACCTGCGCGCAAGGCCGATGGTGAAGAGCGTCTCGGCAAGCGTCTCGGCGGCTTGCACCACGATGATCCGGTCGATGCCGGCAGCTTCCAGTTGCGGTTCCAAATCCGCCGGCTCGCGGTCGCGGTAGATCGGGGCCATGGCCGGTGTGAGCGCGATATTGTCGCCACGGGCGAGCCGCCAGAGATGGATATGGGCATCGATCGTCACGCGAGCAACCGCTCCGGCATCTTGCCGGCGATGATCATGGCCAGCACTTCGTCCTTGGTGACGTCGCTGGTCTTCACGA
>JANLQJ010000017.1:0-5010 GCA_031367715.1 Hyphomicrobiaceae bacterium
ATGACCCGACCTGGCCGCAACCGGTCTGGGGCGTCCTTCTGGAGGCTACCGACGACGGCATCATTCGGCTGGTCTGGAGCAGGCCCAAGCGGGACGACACGTCCACCCCTGCAGCGTGATCGGCGATGGCTATCCAGCGTCTAAACTATGGTGACCTCAAGTGGCGAAGGACTGCAACATCTGACCGCCACGCGGTGAGGCATTCACGACAACACGGGACTATGCCACGCTGGCGTCTCATCGCGTATGTACTGCTGCCATTTGCGGCTGCCTATTTCATTGCGCATGTCTTCTGGGTTATCAATAGTCTAATCACGGATACCCTGACTAAGGAATTTGAGCTGGGTGCTGGAGATCTCGGCCTTCTGAGTTCGATCTCGTTCTTTGCCATGATGGCCGTGCAGTTGCCACTCGGCAGTCTTCTCGACCGCTACGGTTCGCGCCGTGTGCAGAGCGCCTGCCTCGTCATCGCGGCCATCGGCGCAAGCGTCTTTGCGATCAGCAGCACATTTCCTTTTCTCGTGTTCGGCCGAACGATGATGGGTCTGGGGATGGCGATCACATTCGCCGCCGGGTTGAAAGCCATAGTATCTTGGTTTCCAAATGACCAGGTCGCATTTGCAAACGGCCTCCTCGTCACGCTCGGATCGCTGGGTGCGGTCACGGCAACATTACCTGCTGGCCTTTTGATCGATGCCATCGGCTGGCGCGTGGTCTTCCTCGGCCTCGCCGCTGCAACAACCCTTAGTGCCTTTGCTGTGATCGCCTTGGTGCCCGAGCTGCCATCATCTCGCTCGCCTTCCCGTGCACCAACGTCAGGCTCATATCGAGACATCTTGGCCGACCGGCGGTTCTGGACGTTGGCGCCGCTGTCGGCGGCCTGCGTCGGCACCTCTTGGGCCCTGCAGGGTCTCTGGGCCGCTCAATGGTTGAGCGAGGTCGACGGATATGATCGTGCAACCGTGCTACGGCATCTTTTCGTGATGGCCGTCGCGCTGAGTTTGGCAGCAACGCTGCTGGGATCGTTGGTCGATCGACTTCGCCGGCGCGGCATCAGCCTTGAGGCGCAGTTTGGCGCGGCGGTGCTGCTGATGATCGTCGCCGAACTCAGCCTCATCCTGCGTTGGTCAATCCCACCCTATCTCAGTTGGTCTGTCATCGGCATGATTGGGTCCACGACGACGCTCAGTCACACCATTCTGCCAGGATACTTCCGCCAGGAAGCGTCGGGGCGTGCCAACTCCGCGCTCAGTCTGATGCATTTCAGCTTTGCCTTCGCAGCGCAATGGTCAATTGGCGCCATTGTCGGTCTGTGGCCAATGAGCGCCGGCAAGCATCCGGCCGGGGCGTATCAGATCGCTTTAGCAGCGACGCTGGCAATGCAAGTCGCCAGCTTTGCTTGGTTTGTATGGCCGGAGAGGTGGCAGCTCGGGGTGCCCCGGCATCCCAAGAATACAAGGGTTGATCTTCTGCGCGAGAAATCCCGGCGACCACACAGTCCGTACCGTGTCGTTCGCCTGGAGTGGCTGTCGCGACTTGCCGACGCCGATGCGCATTTGACAAATTGGCGTCTCGCGGCGATCGCCTCGGTCGGGATCTGCTGTGCGCTGACTATATTGGTGTTAATGCGGATAGGAAGCGGTTTACTATGACATTATGTAAAAGAAAAATAAGCGATTCAGCTATGTTGAATTAGGAATTTTCACTGAAAAGACAAACAAAGTATTCTCATAATTAGTTGACGTCGCCAGATCAATACCGACTCAATCGAAGCTCAATATGAGGTAGCTGAAAGTAATAAAATGACCGGAATAAAACAAACAGTTCGACCTTTGCAATCACCGCATGCGGTTCTCCCAGTGACAGACAAAAGTTACGGGGCGGCGGCGTCTCTTCCGCCGCGTTTGATTACCAAGCGCGAACTCAGGCAAATTATCCCTTACACTCCGCAACACATCCTAAGGTTGGAGAAACTTGGCCGGTTTCCATCTCGGATTCGGCTCGGTGAAAATCGAGTTGCATGGCTGCTTTCTGAGGTTGAGGAGTGGATTGCTGCGCGTATCGAAGAGCGCAACACTCTCCCAAGATGAAGCCTGCGTTGGTGGTCATCCCTTCGACTGCTGACTGGTTTCATCGGCCCGCGTTGCTACCAGTGAAGACACGTGTACTGACCAAAGGTCAAGCGCCATCCGCATCTCTGGCAGGTAGCCGAATCGATTGTAAATTCCTGCAACGCCTCCTAGAGAATAGGAGGTGTGATTAAGTATCCGCTCGACAACGTGCGGCGCAACACCAAGACGCGCCAATCCTGTGGCAACTGTTCGCCGTATATCGTGTAGCGTCCACTCTGCCACTCCCGACGCGTCGTCGAGGCGGTGTTTGGCCTTGCTAAATCCTGAAAAGCTTCCTGCGTCCCGTCCCAAGGCAGGGAAAACGAGTTTGTCACTCAATCGCGGCGTATCTAGAAGCACTGAGACTGCTACCGAAGAAAGCGGCAAAATCTGAGCACGATTGCTTTTGGTTCGTTCAGCTGGAATCGACCAGACTCGAGCAGCCAGATCAATCTCGCCCCAGCACATTCCGGTCACTTCTCCGCGACGTTGTCCCGTCAACACTAACAGCTTTATGATGACTTCATAAGGAAACCCCGACCCATCGGCGCGCAGCCAAATGCTGCGGAGTTCGTCGTCGCTCAAAATTCGATCGCGCGACGTGGTCATGCCCGGACTCGATATGCCAGCACAGGGGCTAATTGCGATATAGTCCCGCGCAACGCACCAGTTGAAGAATTTGCGGATTGCAGCCAACGCATGATTGGCAGTGCTTGGCTTGCCACTCGCTACCAAGGCATCGAGGACAGTGTTTACGTCGCTCTTTTCGATGGCGCGCATGTCGCGATCGCCCCAAGCACCGACAAAAGTCACGCGAAGAATACGCTCGGTCTCCCGAGCGGTTCGCGGCCGATTGCGTTGAGCGCAGTGACGCTGCACGAATTCTTCGACCATCAAGTCGAAATGGCGTTCTGATAGTGGGTCAGGCTTCTTGGGCTTCGGGTCCTCGCCAAGGGAGTTCTTGCTCAGCACCGCCAGTGCCTTGCGTCGCGCTTCGGTCAGCGACAGCACCGGGTATCGCCCCAGCGTGACGCGTCGCAACACACCCTGATGGCGATAGAACACCACGAACGATTTCACGCCCGAGGGGAAAATCCGTAAGCCGAACCCTGGCAGCTTGCTGTCGAACACTTCGACGCGCTCGTCAGGACGCGCGGCGAGCTTGCGAATGGATAGGTCTGTTAGCGCCGTCAGTGCCATCTGGTTGAAAAACTCCAGTGAACGAATTAATTCTGGGGTAACACTGGGGTAACAAAATGTCGAGCGTTTGGATGCTCCAGCAAGCTCCGGGAAAGTCATCTAACGATCTGATAAGACAGAATATTTTCTGAAAATCAGCGTCCTGGTGTTGTGTGACATTCTTGCACGTTTTCTGATTTGTAATCAGGGGGTCGCAGGTTCGAGTCCTGCAGTCGGCACCAGTTTTTTCCCGCGCCGCCCTCAGAAATGCACGATCATGCCGGCCGAGAGGCTGTCGATGGTCTGCGCGTCGACGGCGGTGGCGGCGCCGAGCGGGGCGCTGGCCAGGCTGGCGTTGGCGACCACGCCCGAGGTGTCAAAACTGTCGCGCTGGTAGTGCAGGTAGAGGTTGCTGGCGGCGGCGTCAAAAGCCTGGTCGAGGCCGATCCCGAACAAATGCGCAGAGGTGTTGTTCTGCAGGCCGTTGTCCTGGCGCATGTATTGCGCGTAGACGGAGGTTACCCCGGCGCCGCTGACGTTCTTCTGCCAGCCGGCTTCCACGAACCAGTTGGCGATGTCCTGGCGGGTGGCGCGGGCGGCGTAGGCGCGGCTGTATGCGGCGCTGACGAACAGGCCGGAGGCGGTGTCGAACACCGATCCCGATAGGCCCAGTTGGCGCAGGTTTGGGTTGGCCGCGTCCGTCAGCGGATCAAAGGCCGTCGATCCCGTGGTGGCGGTGGCGGCCTGGAACTGCGTCTGCCCGGAGACGCCGTCGATACGGGACGACGTCTGGTAGCCGATCCCGGCTTCGACGTTCACCGTCGAGACTTTTCCGACCCAGGTCAGCGCGGCCGAGGCCGTGTCGTCGCCGCCGATGTCGGAGTAATACTTGAAGCCGCCGAGCATGGGCGAGAGGTACATCAGGCGGTTTTCGTTCTTGTCGGACCACTCCTGCAACAGGTGGCCGTAGCTGACGTCGGTCAGTTTGCCGGTGGCGTCGCGCAGGCGGAAATTGCCGGTGAAGCGCGCGCCGGACAGGCCGCCCACGGCTCCGGCGCCGTAGTTGAGGTAATAGGCGTTGTCCGAGGCCGAGGCCAGGTTGCCCAGGCGCAGTTCGCCCAGGCTCTTGCTGGTCAGGAAGACGTAGGTGGTGTCGCCGCCGATGGCGGGGCCGGATTGGTGCGTCGTTTGACTATCCGTCCCGGAAAAATCATTGGCGAGGGTCATCGAGAAGCCGGCCGCCGCGTCGGCGCCGATGGCGGCCGCGCCCGAAAACGTGAGGTTGGGGCCGCTGCCGCCGGTGTTGCCGAAATAGACGTCGCTGTGGTGGTCGAACGTTCCGAACACGGACGGGTCTTTCGGCCCGCTGCCGTTGTTCCAGTACATCATGTTGGCGTGCACGCGGCCCGAAACCGTGAGGCTCACCCTGCGGTTGCCCTTGCGCGCCGTGGTGGCTTCGAGCGTGGCGACGCGCTCTTCCAGGTCGGCGCAGCAATCGCCGCCGAGATCGGCGGCCTGGGCGGGTTTTGGCGTCAACCCGATCCCGCCGGCGAAAAATCCGGCCGCAGCCAGCACAGCCCACAGGCTGACGGATTTTTTCAGGCCCCCACGCATAACTCACCCCCGCAAACGCGTTACTTTTGTAATGTCAAGACTGAACATAAGGCCATTTTGGCCGGATTTCTGCGGTTTTCAGTGTCCCGACCGCACCCGCGCCGGG
>JANLQJ010000041.1:0-5900 GCA_031367715.1 Hyphomicrobiaceae bacterium
AAGCGTTTTGGGCCGTCGTACGTACCAGGGATTTGCGATAGTGGGTACTAGCGATCTGGTTTCGCATTGAGGCTTGGGCCGATTTGGCCTAAGCCCTCGGCATGTCAAACGTCACACCCGTCCACGTCATTGGCGGCGGCCTTGCGGGCAGCGAGGCGGCCTGGCAGCTGGCGCGCGCCGGCGTGCCGGTCGTGCTGCACGAGATGCGCCCGCACACTAAGACCGAGGCGCATCAGACCGAGGGCCTGGCCGAGTTGGTGTGCTCGAACTCGTTCCGCTCCGACGATGCCGAAAATAACGCCGTAGGCCTGTTGCATGAGGAGATGCGGCGTGCCGGGTCGCTGATCATGGCGGCGGGCGACCAACACAAATTGCCGGCGGGCGGCGCGCTGGCCGTCGATCGCATCGCCTTCTCGGCCGAGGTCGAGGCGCGGCTGACCGCCGAGCCGTTGATCCGTATCGAGCGCGGCGAGATCGGTGGCTTGCCACCCGCTGATTGGGACAGCGTCATTATCGCCACTGGCCCGCTGACTTCGCCGGGCCTCGCCAAGGCCGTGCAAGGGCTGACCGGCGAAACCGAACTGGCCTTCTTCGATGCCATCGCGCCGATCGTGCATGCCGACAGCATCGACATGGGCGTGGCCTGGAAACAGTCGCGCTACGACAAGGCCGGGCCGGGCGGTACGGGTGCGGACTATATCAATTGCCCGATGGACAAGTCGCAGTACGAGGCGTTCGTGGCCGCGCTGGTTGCCGGCGACAAGACCAGTTTCAAGGAGTGGGAGGCCAGCACCCCCTATTTCGACGGCTGCCTGCCGATCGAGGTGATGGCGGAGCGTGGGCCCGAGACCCTGCGCTACGGGCCGATGAAGCCGGTCGGCCTGACCAACGTGCACAACCCGTCCATCAAAGCCTGGGCCATCGTGCAGCTGCGCCAGGACAATGCACTTGCGACGCTCTGGAACATGGTCGGTTTCCAGACCAAGCTGAAATATGCCGAGCAGGCGCGGGTGTTCCGCATGATCCCGGGCCTGCAAGGTGCCGAGTTCGCACGCCTGGGCGGGCTGCACCGCAACACGTTCCTGAACAGCCCCAAACTGCTCGATTCCGGCCTGCGCCTGAAAGCCATGCCGCGCCTGCGCTTCGCTGGCCAGATCACCGGCGTCGAGGGCTATGTGGAGTCGGCCAGCATAGGCCTTCTTGCCGGTCGTTTTGCGGCTGCCGAACGCCTTGGCCGTGCGCTGCCGCCGCCGCCGCCCGAGACGGCGCTGGGCGCGCTGCTGAACCACATCACGGGCGGCCATATCGCGACCATCGAAGCGGGCGTGCGCTCGTTCCAGCCGATGAACGTGAATTTCGGGCTGTTCCCAGTGATCGAGCAGCCGGCCATGGAGAACGGCAAGAAGCTGAAGGGCGCGGATAAGGGGTTCGCGCGCAAACGGGCGCTGTCGCGGCGGGCGCTGGAGCAGGTGGACGGGTGGTTGGCTCGGTGAGAGGGAGGCGCGGTAGTCAATGTCGGGTTTTGACCCGGAGCGGCCATACCTTCCCCCTACCGGCCCCGCTCCCGTGGCCTCGCGCAGCGCCTTCCTGCGCTCATACTTCCCCAGCAGCGCCCGCGCCTTCTCCAGCACCGCGTCCGCGATCACCGCCTGTCCCTCCGATGACGGATGGAAGGCGCCGGAGCACGTGCTCGCCAGCACCAGCTGGAACCACTCGATGGCCTGCAGGTTCATCACCGATTTCAGGATGGCCGAAGAGATGTGGTAGTTGCCGGTCAGGAAGGCGTCGTTGGGCGTGCGGAACCAGCGGCGGCGCGGCACATAGGAGTGGAACTCGGCCGGGTTGTACGGGGCCCACGCCCCATTGACCATGCGCGGCATGCGCGAATCGTCCGAGAAATTGATGGCGCCCTCGTCCACGCCCGCGCATACGCCGTGGCCGGCGAACTCGGCGCGGTGCTGTTCTGCCCGGTGATCGATCCGCCGGCCGTCAATCTGGTAACTCAATGGGTGGTCTGTCCGCACGATCATCTGCGCCACGCCAAAGTGCACGCCTTCGTCGATTGGGTGAAGAAAGAGCGTGACGCCTGGGTGACTGAGAGCACGCGCACGACGCGGTTGAAGCGGACGCAGGCGAACTGAGTTCCTCCGGTATCGCATTAGCGCAGCTAATCAATCCACGCGTAATTCTGAATTGTTCCGTAGGTCTGCCGCGTTTACCAATTGAGGCGATGCTCAAAAAAAGGTGACCCATGAACCTGCACAGCCTCTTGGCGCAGCGTGTTGAACGCAAAGGTCCTGTCCGTATCGGCATCATCGGCGCCGGAAAATTCGGGTCCATGATCCTGGCGCAGGCGCAGCGGATTGAGGTGCTGCATGTGGTCGGCATCGCCGATCTCGATGTGGGTAAGGCGCGCGCCTCGCTGCAGCGCGTCGGCTGGCCGGTCGAAAAATACGCCGCGTCCAGCCTCGCCGCTGCGTTGAAATCCGGCGCGACCTGCGTACTCGACGACGCGACAAAGCTGTCGTCCTTCCCCGAGATCGAATGCATCGTCGAGGCCACCGGCCATCCCATCGCGGGCGTGCGCCACGCACTCACCGCCATCGAGCACGGCAAGCACATCGTCATGGTCAACGTCGAGGCGGACGTCATGGTCGGCCCCCTGCTAGCTGCTCGCGCCCGAGCGAAAAACGTCGTTTATTCGATGGCTTACGGCGATCAGCCGGCCATCATCTGTGAATTGGTCGACTGGGTGAAGGCTTGCGGTTTCGAACTGACCGCTGCCGGCAAGGGTATGAACTTCGAGCCGCGTTACCGCTATTCCACGCCCGATACGGTCTGGGGCTCTTTCGGCTGGTCGCCGGAGTTTGTCGCCAAGGGCGACTTCAATCCGAAGATGTATAATTCGTTCACGGACGGCACCAAGGCGGCGATCGAGATGGCCGCCGTCGCCAACGGGACGGGGCTCGACTGCCCCGAAGATGGCCTCGATTTCCCGCCCGCCGGCATTCATGACTTGGCGCGCGTGTTCCGTCCCACAGCCGACGGCGGACGGCTTGCCCGCAGCGGCCTGCTCGACATCGCCGCCAGCCAGGAGCCTGACGGCCGCGAGGTCATGAATAATATCCGTTACGGCGTGTTCGTCACCTTCAAGGCGCGCGACGACTACGCCCGCGCCTGCTTTGCCCAATACGGTCTCTTGACGGACCCCTCGGGCTGGTACGCCTCGATGTGGCGCCCATTCCACATGATCGGCGTGGAGACCAGCATCAGTTACCTGTCGGCGACGTTGCGCGGCGAGGCGACCGGCTCGTCGCTGGAGTGCCGCGCCGACGCCGTGGCCACCGCCAAGAAGGACATGAAGGCCGGAGAAATGCTCGACGGCGAAGGCGGGTTTGCCGTTTGGGCCAAAGCTATTCCGGCCAAGCGCAGCCTAGCCGTCCGTGCCCTGCCGATTGGCTTGGCGCACAATGTCAGATTGAAACGGGCCGTCGCCCGCGACCAGATCGTCAGCTTCGACGATGTCGACCTCACGCAGGATCTCGATGTCGTGGCGTTGCGCCGCGAGATGGAGCAGACTGCGCGGGCCAAGAGCTGACACAACTGTTTCAACCTGATCGAGCCTCACCCCATGCCGCGCTATGACTACGCCTCGCGCCTGAATTCCTTTGCCTGCCGCCCCGAGCTGTTCTGGCCCGGACGCAATGCCAAGCCGACAACGCTGGACCTGATCGACCGCGCCGGCTCGGTCAAGGGCCTCGCGGCCATCGACCTCAACTATCCCGAACAGGCGGCGGGCGCTCCATCCCTTGAGTTGGCCGCGCGCCTGAAAGACCGGGGCCTGACGCTGAACGGTTTCGCCATGCGCTACGGGGTCGATCCCGCCTTCAAGTCGGGCGCCTTCACCAACGCCGATCCCGTCACCCGGCAGCGCGCCATCGACATCACCAAGCGCGGCGTCGACGACGTGCGCGCGGCCGGCGGCGATATGCTGACGCTATGGCTCGGCCAGGATGGCGTCGATCATCCGTTCCAGGCCGATTTCGGCCGGCTGTGGGACCTGGAAATCGATGGCATCCGGCAGATTGCCGAGCATGATCCGCATTGCCAGATCGCCATCGAATACAAACCCAACGAACCGCGTTCTATCAGCCTGTTGCCGGATGTTTCTTCGACCTTGCTGGCGATTGCCGAGGTCGGCGCAAAAAATCTCGGCGTGACGCTGGACTTCGCGCATGTATTGCAGGCGGATGAAAGTCCGGCGCTGGCCGCCGCATTGATCAGCAAAAAAAGCAAACTTCTCGGGCTGCATCTCAACGACGGTTACGGCAAGCGCGACGACGGCCTGATGGTGGGTTCGGTGCACACAGTCCAGACCATCGAACTGCTGCGCCAACTCAAGCACGACGGTTTCAAGGGCCCGATCTATTTCGACACATTTCCGGACACCGCAGGCCTCGATCCCGTCGCCGAATGCGAGGCCAACATCGCCACCGTCGAGGACATGCTGGATGTCATCGAGCGGTTGCCCGAGGAAAAACTCAAGGCTGCCCTGGCGCGCCAGGATGCCGTGGCCGCGCACCGCATCGTGCAGGCCGCCATTTTCGGCAGCAACCGATGAGCGCTAAACCGGCAAAAATTGCCGTCGTCGGCAGCCTGCACTACGACATCATGCTGCGCACGCCGCATCTGCCGCGCCTGGGCGAAACGCTGATGGGATCGGACTGGTGGTGGAAGCCGGGCGGCAAGGGCGGCAACCAGGCCATGGCTGCGGCCCGGCATGGCGGGGTCGTGTATATGATCGGGGCATTGGGAGCCGATGATTTCGGCGCCAAGCTGCGCCGGAGCCTCGATGCCACCGGCGTCAACCACGACTGCGTGCGCACCACGGAACGCGGCTCGGGCTTGAGCGTCGCCCTGGTCGAGGCGGGCGGAGACTACAGCGCTGTCGTCGTCTCGGGCGCCAACCTCACCATCGATGCTGCGCAGATTACCGAAGCCGACGGCCTGTTGCGCCAGATCCGAGTGCTGATCCTACAGAACGAGATCGGCGATGCGGCCAACGTCGCCGCCGCGCGCATCGTCAAAGAGGCTGGCGGATTCGTCGTCTACAACGCGGCGCCAGCCCGCAAAACATCCCCGGAGTTGCTGGACCTGGTCGACGTGCTGGTCGTAAACGCCATCGAAGCGGAAATGTTTGGTGCTGGCGCTGTCGAGGGCCTGACAAGCGCTTTGGCCGCCGCTCGCCAACTGCGGGTCTTTGCGCCTGCTGTTGTCGTCACCGCCGGCGGACACGGTCTCGCTCTTAGCGAGGATGGCCTCAACGCCACCCTCCCCGCCCATCGCGTCGCGGGCGCGCAAACCCACGGCGCCGGCGACGCGTTTATCGGCGCGCTGTCAGCCCGCTTGGCGGACGGCGGTGACCTTTCCAGCGCGCTAGTCTATGCCAACGCCGCTGCTGCATTGCATGTCGGTGCCAAAGAGGCCGGCCGGGCCGTTATTGGACCAGCCGATGTGCGGGATTTACTGCAGAAACATGTCGTTAGCTGGTCCAGCACAACCTAGGCACGGTGCCCAGGAGGAACGGAAAACCAGTCCAGACCGATCGACCACGACGCGATTTTCGGTTCGATGTTTTTGACACGAGACCTATGTCGAGTTTGGAAGTCGGATTGCTATTATCGATTTCCGCAGCAGGTCAATCGCGTCGCTCGCTGACCACCCTATTCCCGCATTGACGAAGTCGGGTTCGCCTCGTCCGCAAACGCTGCACACTGACCGTATGAGCAAGCCTCGACGCTCTTATACCAGCCCACTTATGGTTTGACCTGTCACTTTGAAGGTTCGTGACAGAGGTCATGGCGTAGGGGCGCACAGCAGTGCGCCCGTCCAAGAGCTTG
>JANLQJ010000043.1:0-3776 GCA_031367715.1 Hyphomicrobiaceae bacterium
GCAAGCCGCCCCTACCAATGACCAGCGGGCCAAATGACGAAAACCGATACCCCCGGCACCCTCGGCGTCTGCTACTACCCCGAGCACTGGCCGGAAACGTGGTGGGCGGACGATGCGCGCCGCATGCGCGAGCTGGGCATCACCTACGTCCGCATCGCCGAATTCGCCTGGTCGCGCTTCGAGCCATCACGCGGCCGCTTCGACTTTGGCTGGCTCGATCGCGCGATCGACGTGCTGGCCGCCGCTGGACTCAAAGTCGTGATGTGCACGCCCACTGCCACACCGCCGAAATGGCTGATGGACGAATGTCCCGAAATCGCGCCGGTCGATCACGATGGCCGCCCGCGCGGTTTCGGTTCGCGTCGCCACACCACGTTTGCCTGCCAAGCCTGGTGGCGTGAGAGCGCGCGCATCGTCGAGATCGTCGCCAAACGCTATGGCAATCATCCCGCCGTCGCATGTTGGCAAACGGATAACGAATACGGCTGCCACGATACCGTGCTGTCCTGGGGCGCTGAAGACCTGAAAGGTTTCCGCCGCTGGCTGCGGCAACGCTATCAGACCACGGACCAGCTCAATGAGGCCTGGGGCAACGCCTTCTGGTCGATGGATGTCTCCGACTTCGAGCAGGTCTCGCTGCCCAACCTCACCGTCACCGAGCCCAACCCGGCGGCGCGGCTCGATTTCTGGCGCTATCAGTCGGCGCAGGTCGCTGCCTACGACAAGATGCAATGCGAGATCATCCGCAAGCACTCGCCTGGCCGCCGCATAACCCATAATTTCATGGGCTTCTTCAATGAGTTCGACCATTGGCCGCTCGGCGACCATCTCGATTTCGCCTCCTGGGACAGCTACCCGATCGGCTTTGTCGAGAGCTTTCCGTTCACGGAAGATGAGCGCGCCCGCTGGGGCGAGACCTCGCACCCGGACGTCGCGCCGTTCAACCACGATCTCTATCGCGGCGTCGGCAAGAGCCGCTTCTGGGTCATGGAGCAACAACCCGGTCCAGTGAACTGGGCACCGTGGAATCCGGTCCCCAAGCCCGGCATGGTACGGCTGTGGACATGGGAAGCGTTCGCCCATGGCGCCGAGACGGTGAGCTATTTTCGCTGGCGCCAGGCCGTGCAGGCGCAGGAGCAGATGCATGCGGGATTGAATTTGCCGGGTACGCATGAATGGTCGGTGGGCGGACTTGAGGCCGGGCGGGTGGCCAAGGAGCTGGCGGCGCTCGGCCCGCTGCCCGCGACGACCAAGGCGCCGGTGGCTTTGGTCTTCGACTACGAAGCCTCCTGGATCACCCGCATCCAACCGCAGGGCGCCGATTTCCGCTTCGAGGAGATCACGTTCCGCTGGTACGAAGCTGCGCGCCGCCTAGGATTGGACGTTGACATCGTACCGCCGGGCGCATCTCTCGCTGGCTATAAACTGGTGTTGGCGCCATGCCTGCCGCATGTGTCGGATGCCGCTGCGGCGGCGTTTCGGGCGGCAGACGGCCATGTTCTGTTTGGCCCGCGCACCGGCTCCAAAACCCGCAATTTCGCAATCCCTCCGAACCTGCCGCCCGGGCCGATTGCCGATCTGGTCGGCCTGCGCGTGACGCAGGTATCGTCGCTGCGGCCTAATCTCAGCGAGATGGTCACGGGGCGGGGCGTTTCGGGACGTGCGATCCGTTGGCGCGAATATGTGGAGACGACAAGGGACATCGATGTCGTGGCCGATTTTCCGATTGGGGACCCGGCGTTCAGCTGTAGCGGGCGCTTTGCTTATCTGGCCTGTTGGCCAGACGAGGCCTTGCTGGCGCGCACGCTGACCTGGCTGACGACGTCCGCCGGGCTCGCGACCACCCAGTTGCCAGAAACGATCCGCCTACGTCGCCGAGGCGATCTGACTTTTGCGTTCAACTATGGAAATCAGCGATGGAGCGCGCCAGCGTTCGGCAAGCTAATGCTCGGCGGCCAAACCATCCCCCAACAGTCGCTTTCCGTGTGGAGGTAAGGGGGCACTTATCGGGGGCGAGGCACGTCACACCCCAGCAATTTGCCCCAACCGGCGCCCACGTTGCCGTTTTGCTGCATCTGCGAAGCTACCGGCTTGACGTGCTGAAACGCGCCGCGCTATGACAACGTTGTCATAACCCTTGGCCTGGGCGCGGGTGTTGCAGTCATGACGACGCTGAAGGATGTCGCACGGCTGGCGGGCGTTTCGCCAAAGACAGTGTCGCGCGTCGTCAACCGCGATCCGATGGTTGCCGAGGAAACCCGCAGCAACGTCGAGCGCTTGGTTGCCGAGCTGGGCTACGTTCCCAATGACGCCGCCCGCCGCATGCGCACGCAGACCTCGCGCGTCGTCGGCTTCCTCACCGACGTCATCGCCACCACCCCGCATTCGGTCGACATCGTGCGCGGCGTGCAGGACGAACTGCGCCGCGAAGGTCGCACGATGCTGATCGCCAACTCGGGCGGCGCCTTAGATTAGGAGGCTGAATACTGGCGGCTGTTTCGCGCCCAGGGAGCCGCCGGCGCGTTCTATGCCACCATGTTCCATCGCGCCGTCGATCTGGGCGGCATGGCCTTCAACGGACCGGTCGTGCTGATCAACTGTTTTGACCGCACACGGCGCTTTGCCTCGGTGCTGCCCGACGACCTTGACGGCGGCTATGCGCAAGCCCGCCATCTGCTGGAATTGGGCCACCGCCGCATCGGCCTGGTATCGCTGAACCCGATCTTGTGCGCCGCCAATCTGCGCCGCCAGGGCATCGAACGGGCGCACCGGGAGTTCGCTGTCAGTCTCGATGAAGCGCTGGTGCGGCCTGGCATGTCTGGTCTGATCGGGCGTGAGCGTCTGTTCGCCCATGAGGCTGCGCGCGAGCTGCTGTCGCGCAAGCGCCGGCCCACCGCGATCATCTGCGGCCACGATCAGATTGCGCTGCAGGTCATGTCGGAGGCGGTTGAGCTGGGTCTCGATGTGCCGCGCGACCTTTCGATCATTGGCTTTGATGATCAGCATACCATCACCGAGGCGTTACGCCCGGCGCTCACGACGGTGGCGCTGCCCTATTGCGAGATGGGCCGCACGGCAACCCTCATGCTTGATGACCTCATCGCCGGCAAGGCCGCTCCTGGTCAGCAGGTGCTGGTGCGTTGCCCGCTGGTCGAGCGGGAATCCTGCCGTCCGCCGCCAAGGCCATAGACTTCGCGGCAGCCGGAAATTGAACGGAACATGGCTTTGCAGGGAGGAGAACAAAAAATGAGCATAGCAACGATGTCAAGACGGTCGCGCGGGTTGCTGTTCGGCGGCGCACTCGGCCTGCTGGCGATGCCGGCCTTTGCCGGCGACATCAAGGTCTGGCATCACGGCGGACGTGGTGACGGCGAGCGCGGCAAGATCGCGGCGCTGCTGGAAGAGTGGAGCAAGGCGCATCCCGACAAAAAGGCGGTGCTCGAGATCCTGCCGGAAGGCGCGTATAATGAGCAGGTGCAGGCCGCCGCGCTCGCCGGCAATCTGCCCGACCTGCTGGACTTCGACGGCCCGAACTATGCCAACTATGTCTGGTCGGGCTATCTGGTGCCGTTGAACGACATCGTGCCCAAGGCCACCATCGACAATGTCATTCCCTCGCTGATTGCCCAGGGTACCTACTGTTCTGACTCATTCATAAGGTACCCGCCTTGACCTGTGCGAGGACTTTGCGGGCGCGGTTGGTCTTTTCCAGGATCATATCGGCTTTGGCGGTCCATTTGAAGGGCTTTGGACTTGCGTTGCGATCGTCGATCCAG
>JANLQJ010000108.1:0-4547 GCA_031367715.1 Hyphomicrobiaceae bacterium
GCGAGATCCCATCGGCTGCCCAGCCGCAACACCTTGAGGACCCCTTCGTCGACCAGATCGCCGCAGATCTGCTGGGCCAGCCGGAACCTGACATGCTCGGTGATCTGTTCGGGGCGACGCGTATGCGGAACGATCTCGCTGATGGCTTCCAGAATGAAACTGAGATTGCGGATCGAGACGCGTTCGGACAAAAGCTGTTTGAGTATGGCTTGAATTCCCGATTGCGATATCTGGGCGGGAGAGATCTCGTCGACCAGCTTCTTGTATTCCGGTTCCAACTTCTCGATCATGAAACGGAAATGCTTGTAGGACAGCAATTGCGGCAGGCTGCCCAGTAAGACTTCGCTCACGTGTGTCAGCAGGACGGACATGTTGTTGACAGGTGCGAAACCGGATCGTTTGAGACGATCGAGATAGGCTTCCTGGACCCAGAGAGCCCGCATCCCGAACGCAGGATCGACTGTGTCGTCAAATGGGACGGCAGGCTCAGCACCGTCGCCGATGACAACCAAAAGTTCACCGATCCTGACTTCGCCTCGGGCCGCCATGGTTCCATGCACCCGGACCTCGTAGCTTTTTGGAGGCAACGCAAGATCATCGCTGACCTTGATCTCGGGCACGATCACGCCGTACTGGCGGGCAAATTTTTCCCGCATCTTCTTTACCCTGTGCTCCAGTTCGCGCTGCGACGAGATCATCGAGGCTGCCAGCTGTTTTCCCAGGCACAGTTCGATGTCGTGCGTCCGCAATGCGTCTTGAATCGAATCGCGAGGCGATTGGGCCGCCTGCCGCTGGGTCTGGACGGCCTGGGCCTCCGCGGCCGTGCGCGCCAACGCCGCCTGCTGCGGAATGTAGTAGCCAAAGAACGTCAGCGCCGCGGCCAGCAGCGCGAACGGCAGCAAGGGCAATCCTGGCACGAACGCCAAGCTCGCCATCAAACCGGCCGAAACATACAGCGCGCGCGATTGGCCGCCGAGCTGACCCAGCACCGTCGCGTTCGCGGCCCCTCGTGCAGCGCCCTTTGAAACCAGCAGACCCGCGGCGAGCGAAACGATGAGAGCGGGGATCTGAGTGACGAGGCCGTCGCCAACGGATAGTTTGACAAAGGCGTCCGCCGCGTCGCGAAACGACAGTCCGTGGCGCAGTACACCGACCATGACGCCGCCGAACATGTTGACGCCCGTGATGATCAGGCCGGCGATGGCGTCGCCGCGCACGAACTTCGAGGCGCCGTCCATGGCGCCGAAAAAGCCGCTCTCCTCCTCGAGTTCGCGCCGCCGGCGCTGCGCCTCGTGTTCGTTCATCAGGCCAGCCGAAAGATCGGCGTCGATGGCCATCTGCTTGCCGGGTACGGCATCGAGCGCAAATCTGGCGCCAACTTCGGCGATACGCGTCGCTCCCTTCGTGATGACGAGGAAATTGACCGTTACGATAATGATGAAGACAATCACTCCGATCAGGAAATCCCCACCCATCACCAGTTTGGAGAACCCGCCGATCACATAGCCGGCAGAGTCTGTCCCTTCGCCGCCATGCGACAGGATCTGCCGCGTCGAGGCGATGTTTAGCGCAAGGCGCAGCACGGTGGTGATGAGCAGCACGGTCGGGAAGGCCGAGAATTGCAACGGCTGCTCGATCCACAGAGAGACCATCAAAATGAGCACCGACAGGGCGATCGACAGCGCGAGCCCGAGATCAATCAGGAACGGATTGATAGGCAGGAAGATGATGGCGAGAATGGCGATGATGCCGAGCGCGAAGGCGACATCCATGCCCCGGCCGGCGGGAGCATTCGGCGCTGAAATCACATTTGCTTGTGCCATCGGCCTACTGTCATAGCAGAGCTTGGGAACCTACTCTGACACCCTCGGCTTGGCCGAGGCTGGCGACAGTCGTCAGCGCGCCAGTTGAGACAGTATGGCGGGAGGGAGGGGCTGGTCGAACTTCACACCTACCTGCCCCTCGTCAAGCCAGACGATCTCGCCCGTCGCCTCAAGACCGGGACCGGCCAGCAACGTGAGCCTATCGCCTCTGTCTATGTTGGAGAGACCGAGAACGCCAACACCCTGCCGGCTGACATCCAACACCACTGCCCGTTGCACTCCGTCCCGCATCAAAAAGTGGGCATATCGACCCGACTGGGACCGCAGCGCCGTCCGGCGCTCGAAAGGCGCGGGCAGCGAGAGTTTTCCGGACGGGCCGACGCAAGGCGCTTCACCCCGGCACACCGCCGCCAAAAGATCGACCGCGAGCGCGGCGCGAGTAGGGAATGGTTCAGGCAATTTTGCCGCGAACATTGTCTCAAGTTTCTCTACTAGCGTCAGCGCCCGGACTGCAACCCGACGCCAATCGGCGGCCAGCAATGTCACTCCAGTGGGCAAACTGTCTCGGCCACGACGACCTGATAAGGAAACAAGTTGTGACAAATTGCGTGCCGACGTCACGGCCAAAGTGAATTCTTGTAACTCCGAGATCACGCATTCTCCGTCAGACCTGACTCGCAGGCGATCAACGACCTCGGGACGCGCGAGCGGATTTTGCGGCAGGCAACACACCAGGGCCGTTAGAGGCAACGCGGTGGTCTCGGAGGACGCGATGCTGATGGCGATGCTGGCCGTGGCCGCAGTAAGAAGAGATGCATTGAGGACATCCTCGAACAAGGACAACAGCAACTCATCGACCGCGCGACCGGGACCATCCAACCTTGCCGCTGGAGCCGTAAAATGCAGTATACTCATTGGGATACTCGACCGCCAAGTTGCCAGGCAGCACTCATCCTTCGCGTGCGATCGGTGCGGCGCGCCGACAGTTCGGCTGCGAAAGCCTCAAGGTCGCCGCGCTATCACAAGCGTGGTAAGGCCGATTATTTGGATCTGGAAGAACCATGCCGCAAGCGGCTCAGCGGTCCGGCATCATGCCCTCGCGCTCATCACAAGGAGGCGCAATCGCTTTTCACAAAAAATACTAGAACGCCCAGCTTGCCAAATACTTAATCGTGCTGGTCATGCTGAGGTGGTTTTAATGACAAAATTATCGCGCATTTTATGTGAATCGGGACTACCTCGGGTGCCTGTTGGTAAGGAAACTGAGGTATGTTCCGAGTCTCAGGCGTTTGTAACCGGTGATCCCTCATGGCCAGTGAAGTGTTGTTGACCTTGCAATCGCGCGCTGGCGTGGCCACCCGCGAGCTGCGGCAGTTGTCTCGTGACGGATGCGCCGAGCATCGCCACTTGGACGCCGACACGACTGAACAGGCCTACTGGCACCATGGATACTATTCGGCCGTAGTCGATGTCATGCGTCTGCTGGGGCGCGACCCCATTGATGGATAATGCAACTCCATTCTGCCAAATGTCGTGCGGTCGTCTAGTTAGAGTTGGACGCAAGCCACGGGCGATCTCCGGATGTTAGGCGTTGGCCTCATTCGGGTGCTTGAGGCCGACATGACTGGGATTCGCTGGGCGATAATAGCCATCATCGCCGCCGCCGCTGGCGCGGGGATCGCCTTTGGTCCGGTCACAATAGCCAGTCCTGATATCCCCGAGTCCGAGCGCCTTGCCGCTTTGGCCCGCATAGCAGCAGGCGTCATCAAGTCGGCGGCGCCGCAGGAGCGCACGGCTCACATACGTCTGGTGCAGGCGCTGCCTCGCGAGAATGTCGTTGAAGCCGAGTTCCTGGTCGATGCCTCGACGGCGCCGCTGTTCAAAACGGCGGGACTGGTGGACATTCGAAGTTCAATTGTTTCCAGCATGTGCCGATCCAACCTAGCCAGTGGATTTCACAGGGGGCTTGTGATCCATTCGGTTTATGCAACAGACGATGGGAACACAGTGGCGGACTTCAAGGTTGATGCCGCTTCGTGCGTTGGAAGTTCGAAGCCAAGCGCTGGACAATAACCTATCTGGACGCCGAAAGGCGTCGCTGCTGCCGCAGAATTAGCGAAAACATCTGCTGGCCGATATCGTCGTAGTGAAGATGATCCTCGGCCCGCATGGTTGCGTTAAGGAATTGCATGCCGATGGTCTCGACATCGGCCCAGCGGGTGACGCCCATCAACACAGTCTGGTCGAGAAGGCGGATCGCCACCCGGCCTCCGATCTCGGGCCCGACCCCGGCGCCGATGCGCAGCTTGGCGCCGCCATCGGAAAGATCAACCAATTCGGCCGCCATCATTTGGTTCGGGATGCAGAGTTCGACAAGTTGCGTAGTCTTGAACCGTTGGCACCGCCGCCTATCGACGGCCCTCATTGCGGCGCCACGCATTGTCAGTATCGCTACTAAAGAAGCGTCAACGTCGTTACTATAAGAACGCATATTGGACCTCGGCACAAACAACTGTTGAATATATTAAATCGGCATCATGAAAATTGCCTTATCAATTGATGGCATTTTGGTTCCTGCTTATCCACGTCACTCCGTCAAGATGAGCAGCCGATACGGCATCGGCAGCGTGCGGACGGCGGCATAGGCCAGGCGGGGCATCATGGCGGCCAGATCGTAGCGGCGGTTGAAGCGATACTCGAACTCGGCCAGGGTGCGGTCGGCGT
>JANLQJ010000165.1:0-3022 GCA_031367715.1 Hyphomicrobiaceae bacterium
CTTCAGGAGCGCATCGGCTGGCTGCTGAAGCGCCCGGTGGGACGGCCACCACATGACGTGCGCCGCTATTACGCCAGCTTCGGCTACCAGGCTGCGTCGTGGACCAAACCCCGCCGGGTGGTGGCGAAGGTCGAGTGGCACCCCGGCGAGCTGTATCCGCGCGTCGGGTTCATCGTGACCAACATGACCCGGCCGCCGGAACGGGTGACGCTGTTCTACAATCAGCGGGGCACCGCCGAGCAGTTCATCAAGGAAGGCAAGAACGCGATAGTGTGGACACGCCTGTCCTGCGGCCGCTTCGCCGCCAACGCGGTTCGGCTCCAGCTTCACGCCCTGGCCTACAACCTCGCCAAATTCCTCCGCACTCTGGCGCTGCCCCAGGAGGTCAGCCACTGTTCAATGACAACGCTGCGGCATCGGCTGGTGAAGATCGGGGCAAAGATCGTCCGCCACGGGAGGGCAATCACGTTCCAGATGGCCGAGGTCATGGTCTCGCGTGGCCTGTTCCAGCAGATACTCAATGCCATCGCGATGCTGCGGCCACTGCCGCCGATCCGATGTTGAGGCACGGCGTCGTTGATTGCGCTCCAGGCTGGCGGTGGGAGGCGTGCGTCCCGATGTCGGCTGGGAGGGCCGCATCTACGCCCAAACGGGAAGCGCATCGCAGATTACGAGGCTTCCGGCGGGGTCGTGGTGCTGTCGACCTTGCAGAGCGCGCTGACATGCGGTTATCGTCCACCCAAGACGCCCCAATGGGCTGGGTATATGGGAAATGTCGGCTCAAGGCCGCCGCCTGATCGTGGGCCTGTGAATTCGCCACCAGTGTCAATGTTGGTTCTACCCCCACAGGCCGCGACGGGCGCGGTGAGATCAATGACTTTACCGAAGGAAACAGGAACATGGCACTTAGAAGGACATTGGGTTGAAACCGCTGGCGACGGTGGTTATTCCTCCGTGCCACCATCGGTGCGGCCTTCGGAACAAATTCGGAATTTCACCTCTCATGCTTGGCCAAGGCATCGCGCAACTGCGCGCCTTCATCAAGGTTTTCATGGGGCTTGGGGCCGTCGATTTTGCAGAGCGGCTGACATACGACTATCGTCCACCCAAGACGCCCAAATGGGCCGGGCATATGGGAAATATCGGATAAGGAACTGAAGCAATGCGCCAGGATATTGCCTTCAAGACAAGCGACGGCACGACGCTGCGTGGCTGGCACTACCTGCCCGATGGCGCCGGACCCTTCCCGACGATCGTGATGGCGCATGGTTTCTCCGCCGTGAAGGAGATGTATCTCGACAGGTATGCCGAGGCCTTCGCCAACGCCGGCTTCGCGTGCGTTGTCTACGACAACCGAAACTTCGGCGCCAGCGATGGCGAGCCTCGGCAGGAGATCGATCCCTGGCAGCAGGTCCGCGACTATTCGGACGCGATCACCTTCGCCGCCGGCCTCCGGCAGACGGACACGTCACGCATCGGGGTCTGGGGGTCGAGCTACAGTGGCGCCCATGTGCTGGTTGTCGCCGCCATCGACCGGCGCGTGAAATGCGTCGTCTCGCAGGTGCCGGCCATCAGCGGCTCGCAGGGATTTCGCCGGTTCATCCGCCCCGATTTCATGGGCGGCCTCGAAGCGCAGTTCCACGCGGATCGCGCGGGCCGCGCCGCCGGCGAGGCACCGATGATGATTCCCGTGGTGGCGGAGGATCCGATGGCGCCGTCGGCCTTGCCGACATCCGATTCCTACACTTGGTTTACCGAGACCGCCGCATCTCGCGCGCCGTCCTGGCGCAACGAGGTGACGCTGCGGACCCTGGAATACGGGCTTGGCTACGAGCCGGGCAGCTATATAGGCCTGATCTCGCCGACGCCCCTGCTGCTTATGGTCGCGCTCAGGGACCACCTCGCGGTGTCGGATTTGGCCATCGCGGCCTATGAGCGCGCCTACGAGCCCAAAAGGCTGGTCCTGCTGCCGGGCGGACATTTCGACGCCTATATTACGGAATTCGACCAGTCGTCCGGTCCTGCGGTGGAGTGGTTCCGCGCGCATCTGCGCGGTTAGAGCAGTCAAAGGCCGCGCGGCACGACACAAGGCTCGCCGGCCCGAGGAAGTGACTCAGCATCTTTAAATCAATTTCAGGTCACTGAAGCGTATGAGAGGAAAGCCCGATCTCGCAAGTAGAAGGTCTCGAAAGTCCGACCTATGTTTCATAGTGTCCCGCAAAGGGTAAGATTTGAGATGGAAAATCAGCCCTATGAAATCAAAGGCTTGCGAATCTCAGAACTTGGTCTCATCCTGATCGCATAAAATACGGTTGACCGATGCAAATATCTGAAGGCCGACGCTGATCTGATCTGTAATTCAAGACTTGCGGTGCGCCGGTCAAAACCGGCAAGGAGTAGGTGGTGCAAGTCCACTACGGTGAAGGAGTAGCGATCCGCATTGGCCCCGAGCCGTGCGTCGGCACCCGCGAGGGTGTCGGCGAAGCGTCGGCAGGGGAGCACACAGGCCAGCCATTGAGCCGCGAAAGCTTGAAAGTTCCGGGTGCCGACGTCGTCGTGATCACGGAAGGCAACATGGACGGGGGCGTCATCGCGAGTGCCCGGCCAACCCGGCGTGGTCGGAGACCCTGGCATGTGTGGAAGTTCCTTGCGCGAGAACCGGGAGATCTCGGGTTCGATGTTCGCAACACGAAATGGGCGAAGCGTTCGGGGACGATGGGGGTGGTCGAAAGCGGATGGCGGTGGATTATGGCGTCCATGGCTCGGGCCTCCTGTCATGTGGTGAAGAATTTCATAACCGCTGTGTTAAACGTTGCGGGGTCCTCATTGCTCAGGTCGTGGGTCGTGCGGGGGATCACAATGCGGTGGACGTCCGGGATCGCCTGCACCAGCGCCTCGACGTTGGCGACGAAGGACGGCGGGGTGTCGCCGCCGTTGACCAGCAGGGTGCGCGCCTTAATCGCCTGTGCGGCGGCCCGCGAGTAGGGCTTCCGGTTCTCATGCGCCTGCCCGAGCATGGAGC
>JANLQJ010000229.1:0-4844 GCA_031367715.1 Hyphomicrobiaceae bacterium
CAGGGCGAGTGCTAAGCCGCGCTCCCGTCCATCGACCGCAACAGGCAAGCCCTGGAACGCGGCGCTGGTCTGCGGTTGCAGGTTCGCGTAGCAGCTGCGGTCGGCGATGCTGCTCGCCACCACCGTATAGGCGCGGTAGGCGAGGCCGTCGACCTTCAGCACGACGGTCACCTGGTCGGGCTGGAGCGTGGCGCTCTTCACCACCACATTGTTCGACGGGTTGGCGGTCTCGTAGACCGAGTAGTGCGACGCCTGGTTGGCCGATACCGTGGTGACGGGCTCGTTGAACACGATGGTCAGCAGCGAGTCGTAGCCCGTGGGCGATGCCGAGGACAGCGTGGGCGCCGCGCGGTCGATCGGGTCGGGGATGCCGTCGCCGTTGGCGTCCAGCGTGACGAGCGTGCGGTTGTCGATCACCGGTGCCACCGCCGAGATATTGCTGGGCGCCTGGTCGCCGCCCAACTGACCGCTCGGCTCGGGGTCGTAGGCCAACGAGGCGACGAGCCCGATCTTTGCGTTCGCCGGAACACGATTGGGCCCGAGCCCGTAAAGCGTGCTCCACGGAATCGCGAGTTCGCTGCCACCGTTGATGCCGAAGCTGTGGCTGGGGTCGAACGCCTTGAGGATCGAGTCGGTGTAGTTTGCCGTTGTCGTCGCGGTCAGCAACTTGAAGAACGACTGGCTGTCGAACGCGCCCTGGTGCTGGTAAGCGCCGAGCTCCCAGTCGGGCTTGAAGCCGGGTGCTGTGAATGTGGCGCCGCGTTCCCATGCGTTCGTCGCAGTCAGGTCGGTTTGGCCGTTCGGGCCATTCGGGTCGGTGTCGAGGTAGAGGATCCACGAGTTGCTCGTGGCGACACCACGCAGCCCCAAGTAGAGGTAGGTCGAGTCCCACGAGGTGTAGACGGCCTCGATCTCGTTCGTGATATTGGGCAGAGAGTTCCACTGCGAGTCGGTGGTGTCGAGGATCGCGACGGAGCAGCCGGGCCACTCGGCGGCGTCGAAGCGGCCATCGAGCGTGATCAAGGTCGCTGGGCCATACGACACCTTCACGTTGCCGGTGTTGGTCAGCGCGGCGATGGGATTGGAGGCGGCGTCCTTCACGGCACCGCCAAGCAGCAGCAGGCGGATGTCGTTCTTGTTGGTGAAGGCGACGATGGCGTTGTGCACGGCGGTCGAAACTTGAAGCGTGATGGTCGAAGCCGTGCCGGTCGTCAGCACCGTCGTGCCGCCATCGAGCGTCGCATCCGCGGTGCCGTCATTGTTGGCGTCGAGGCGAATGGACGTGGGTACCACGAGCGAGGCCTGGACCGGCTCATCGAAGGTGAGCACTAGCTGGCGCGTCGCCGGGTAGTAGGTGCCGCCCGTGGCTTCCGGCGGCAGCACGTCGGTGAGCCCGCCGACCAGCGCGTCGAGTTCCGCGGTGCCGCCGCCGCCCGACAGCGGCGAGGTCGCGCCCGCGTATAAGTAGAATTGGAACTTCTGCGTGCCGCGGATCTCGTCCACCTTCATGATCGTGCTGGTGTTGCTCAGGTTGAAGGTCGCCCCGCCCGCGCCGAGCACGTAGGCGCCGGTAGCGCTGGTGTTGGGGTTGCGGTAGCCCATGTAGGTCTGGTTGCCGCCGCCCCAGACGCGATCCATCTTCGCGTTGTACAGCTCATCGACCATGTCGGGCGTGAAGCCGCTCTGGATGTACTGGGTGTTGGCGCCGACGCGATAGACGCAGTTCATGTAGGGCTGGCCGAGTGTGAGGCTGATGGTTTTGGTGACGCCCGAACGCGTCAGCGTCGCCTTCACGGTGTTGCCCGCCGACACATCGACGTTCAGCGAGTAAAGATCGTTCTGGTAGTTCGGTCCGACGTCCGAGAGCCCCGCGACGTGGTTGACGTCGTTGTAGTCGCCCTCGGTGCCGGCCCAGTAGGCGTTGTCGACGCCAATCACCGGGTAGGCGTAGCCGCTGCCCTTGGCGAACAACTGCGTGCAGCGGCCGCCGATGGATTCGAACACGCCCAGCACGCGGTCGTTGTACATGACCAGCTCGTTGGTGCCGTCATCGTCGATGTCGCTCAAGAAGCAGCCGGTGGCATTGGCGTACAGCCCGCCCGCCCAGCGCGCTGCTTCTGCGTACACGCTGGCGTTCTTGATGTGCGAGGCGTACTGGCGCTGCCAGCCGGAGATCGGCCCGCCCAGGTAGTCGTGCCACGCGGTCTCGTGCAGGTTGCTCATCAGCACGTACCAGCCGGCTTCCCGAATGGCGTTGTTGGGCGCGGCCTCGAGTGCTGCGTGCGCGTCATTCCACAGCGTGCCGAAGTTCTTGCAATTGCCCGTAGCGCCACAGGCGCCGCTGCCGTTGCCGCCGGTCGAGTAGGGGACGTATCCCGCCCAGTCCGAGTACCACGCGTTGTTGTTGCCGCCATAGCCCTGCACGTCACCGATGCCGCCGTAGGTGCCGTAGGTCGGCGTGAAAGTATCGCCATTGAAGTTCGCGTTGCCGATCGCGGCGTCGAGCTTCCAAGTGTGGAGCCAAGCGCTTTCGGTCGAGCACTTCTGGATCATCCACTGGTAGGTGCCCTCGGCGAACGGGAACGTCGTTTCCCAGCCCGCGACGCCGGCCGCCATTTCCCAATCGTCGGCGTATACCGTGATGCGGAAGTTGCCGACGCCGGAGTTCGCCTCGCCGGTCAGGATCGCAAGCGCTCCGGCGCCGTCGCCCGAGTGCAGCTTGCCGGTGAAGTTGCCGTCGCGCGGAATGATGCGCAGGCCGTTACCCGCGAGCGTGTGGATGCGGTGGTTGTTGTGGCCGTTGCAGTGCGGCGAGTCGTCGAGCACCACGGCGTTGACGCCATTGGCCTGCCAGTGGGCGCCCGACCAATCGATCACGCCGGCGTTCGGGTAAGTGCTCGGATCGAGGAACGTGCGCTCTGGCACCCACGCGACGTGCGAGTTGTAGCCATAGCGGAAGTTCACCATGGCGTGGTCGCGATTGATCGCCCAGTCGTTCATGGCGCCCTGGATGAACGGCATGATCGGCTGGCCGTAGGCGGAGCAGATCATGTCGGCCCAACCGGCGGTGACGCCGTTGCGCAGCCATTGATTGAAGTCGAGCGGGTCGCCGTTCTGCTTGTTCCACTCCGCCACCGTCTGCAGCATCGCCGCGACGTGGAAGTTGCCCGGCACGTTGTACTGCTCGTGGACGCGCAGGATCTCATCGTAGCCGCTGGTTGATTCGGCGCCGTAGCGGCCCTTGAAGTAGTCGGTGAAGGCGAGGCCCTGGTTGGCGTGGTGCAGGAAGGCAACATTCGTCTCGACAGCCTGCGTGCGCACGGGGGCGACCAGGTGGTCGAGCACATGGCCGCCAGAGACCGTGAAGACCGCGATCTGGCGAGGTGTGGGGGCGCCCTCGAGCGAGGCGGCGATCCAGCCCTCATCGAGGTGCGCCGTGACACGATCGGCAGGCAGGTTTGACGAGAGCGTGCTCGCGTCGCGACCCTTGAGGCTCGTGGCGCCCGGGCTGCCCTGCAGCACGACCATGCGGTCCCATGCGAATGGGGCGGCGCCTGAGAGCGGGGAGGGCAGTTGGGTGTTTCCACCCGGACCCTCGTCGAGCAGGGCGATGACCTGCACGGATTGCTCGTCGAACCAGTCGCGCTTGTCGTTGATGCCGACCGGGGCAACGAGGCTCACGCGCAGCGTCGGAGCCCCCTCGCGGTCCAGGTAAACTGCTAGAATATTCCCGGCACTTTCGAGTGCCGTGGCGCCGTCACGGACACTGCCCACGGCAACGACCGAGGCGGGCGTCCACGCAGTCGCCGACTGCATCAATGCCTGGGTGCGGGACGGCAACGAGGACGCGAGCGCCGGCAAGGCACCCAGCGCCGCAGCAGCCGCGAGCAACGTGATCAGGCGAACACACTTCATGGCAAGTCCCTCGGATTGCGATTAGGAAGACGGCCCTAAATGTTTGTGATGAATGAATTTAATCGGCCTGATTCTAGCGTTGGCCGCGGCCATGGTCAATGGATTGCGGCGATGTTGTTGCTGATGCTGGCCTGCTGCATGGGGGGCTCAGCGCAGGCCGCCACAGCGTCGCCCAGCGACTGGCGCGACCTCGTTCTCTACCAAATCATCACCGACCGCTTCGCCAATGGCAATCCCTCAAATGACGCCGTCGAGGGCAACTATGCCCCGGCGGATGGGGCCAAGATCCATGGTGGCGACTTCGCCGGTGTACAGGCGAAACTCGACTACCTGCAGCAGTTGGGCGTCGACGGCGTCTGGATCTCGCCGGTGGTGCTCAACGCCAACGCCGAGTACCACGGCTACGCGGCGCGCGACCTGTATTTGATCGCGCCGCACTTTGGCACCGTGGCCGAGCTGCAATCGCTGGTCGCGGCCTGCCACGCGCGCGGCATGGTCGTCGTGCTCGATGTGGTGCTCAACCACATGGGCGACCTGATCGACAGCGGTGATGCGGGCTACCCGACCTTCAAGAACCCAGCGAACTACAATTTGCGCTGGCGCAGCGCCAAGCACCACGCCGGGTTCTTCAACGACCTCACGAAGTTCCACGCGCACGGCCAGATCGGCAACTACGTCGATCCCGAACAGATCCTGGGCGAGTTGGCCGGCCTCGACGACGTCAAGACCGAAGACCCGACGGTGCGCACCGAGTTGATCAAGGCCTACAACTGGCTGATCGACCAGACCGACTGCGACGGCTTCCGCATCGACACGGTGAAGCATGTCGAGACGGCGTTCTGGTCCACGTGGGCACCGGCGGTGCACGCGCATGCGGACTCGATCGGTAAATCGAAATTCTTCATGTTCGGCGAGTCGTTCGACGGCGA
>JANLQJ010000022.1:0-2800 GCA_031367715.1 Hyphomicrobiaceae bacterium
TCGGTTTAAGACAGCAGCGAAGTTACCGAAACCGTCAAATTTTGTTCATCTTGAACAACTCACGGCCCATGCTTGCGCGCAATGCGGCCTCGTTCCGCACTTTCGCCCGTGCAAGGGCATCATTGGGTCAAATCGGCTTACGGTGCGCCCCCAGTGTCGAAACGGCCCCTGACTACCGGCAGAGGCCGTTTTGCTTCATCCTAGAACCGGGAGTTGCCTGAGGGCGCATGGGCAGAGAATCGTGTATTTTCCGGCACATGATGCACCGTTCTTTGCCGATAAAGCTTCACCCGGCGGGTGATCAACTTGCGGTTGAAACGAGCCGGCCCACAGGCCCGCAAACGCTGGACACGTTCGCTGGTCCAGTCAAGGTCGAATGGGACGCTTCGAGCCCGCTGACGCCGCTCGGCCAGTTGGTCTATTTCGCCGAGTTCCTGAAGGTGTCGGGCCGCTTCGAGGCCGCCGTCGGCGACTGCCCGCTGCGCTACACCAGCCCGAATGCGCCAACCGTGCGCGACGTGGTCGGCACCTGGGTGCTGGCGGCGCTGGCCGGCCACAAGCGCTATGCCCATGTCACGGCGCTGCGCTCCGATCAGGTGCTGCCGGATTTGCTCGGCATGCGCCGGATCGTCAGCGAGGACAGCTTGCGCCGTGCGCTCACAGCGATCCCCGAGCAGACCGGCCTCGACTGGCTGCAGCGCCATCTCGACGCCACCGTCCGTCCACTGCTCAGTGAACCCTATATCGTCGACATCGACACCACCGTGAAGCCGCTCTACGGGCATCAGGAAGGCGCCGTCGTCGGCTACAATCCCAAGAAGCCGGGACGCCCGAGCCATGTGCACCACACCTATGTGCTGGCGGGACTGCGGCTGGTGATGGGCGTGGAGACCGCGCCCGGCAACCAGCACACCGGCGCGCACTGCGCACCCGGACTATGGCGTTTGATTGACAGTATACCGCGTGACTGCTGGCCGACGCTGCTGCGCGGCGACAGCGGCATCGCGAGCCAGAGCGCGATGGCCGAGGCCGAGCAACGCGGTATCGCCTATCTGTTCAAGTTGCGGCTGACCAGGAACGTGAAAAGCCTGATAGAACGGGCGTTCTCAAGGGGTGGGTGGCGCGACGCCGGGCAGGGTTGGCAGGGCCAGACCGCCGAGCTGCGCCTGACGGGATGGAGCCGGGATCGCCGCGTCATCGTATTGCGGCGCAGGCTGAGGAGTGACGTGATGGCGAGCACCCGCGCCGGCGCCGACCAGTTGAGACTGAGCTTTGCCGAGATCGAGGACGACACTGAGCTGTGGGAACATGTCGTGCTCGTCACATCGCTCGACCTGCCGGCGGTCGGCGGCACCCGGGACGATGAGGTGCTGTCGATCGCACAACTCTACCGCGACCGCGCCGATTGCGAGAATGTGTTCGACGAACTGAAAAACCAATGGGGTTGGGGCGGCTTCACCACGCACGACCTGGCCCGCTGCCGGCTGACCGCGCGCATGGTGGCGCTGGTCTACAACTGGTGGAACATCTTTGTACGCCTGGCCGAGCCCGACAAGCATCTGGAGGCGATCACCAGCCGCCCTTTGCTGCTGGCCGGCATCGCCGAACGGACCCGTCACGGCCGCCAGACAACCTTGCGCATCGCCTCGACGCACGGCAACGCCAAATGGGCCGAACGCGTCCTGACCGGCGTCGCCGGTTTCCTCAGAGGGCTGATCGAGACTGCGGAGCAGTTGACCACCGAAGCCCGATGGGCGCGTATCCTGTCCCACGCCGCCCGGTCATGGCTGCACGGCCGCCAATTGCGCGCGCCACCCCGTCTAACAGCCCCGGCGTGACGCCGCTAGGCCACATCCCAGAGTTGAACCGCAGCCTCGAAAATGGCAGGCGACAATGATCAACTGCCGATTCTAGGTTCATATCATCGCGATCACTTGCCCAGATTGCCCCAATTGTGGGCATCATCAACGTTCGACTTGTCGATGATATAGGGTTTGGTTTGCAGTTTCTGCTCGTATGCGCGGCCCTCAAAATGGGCGATCACCATGTCGAGAATGCCACCACCGCCCATCGCATAGGGGTCCTGGGCCACGGTTGCGTCCTGTTCACCACTGCGGATCCGGCCCAGCGCCAGCGGCGTGCCGTCCAGCCCGACGATGAACACATGCCCCGGCTTGCCCGGAGGCACCAGCTTGCCGATCTGGCGCAGCGCCGAAACGACTCCGCGCACCATTTCGTCGTTATGACTGAACACGCCAACGATGTTGGGATCCTGCGTGAACGCATCCAGCACCATCTTGTTGGCATTGTCCGCCGCCCATTCGGTGTTCAGCGAGCGCACCTCGACATGCGGGAACTTCGCCTTCATCTCGTCATTGAAGCCCTTGTAGCGGGCCTGCGCCTGCGCCGAGCCGACCGAGCCGCGGGTTTCAAGCACCACGCCCTTGCCGCCGATCATCGCGCCCAGAGCAGCCGCACCCTGCGCGCCCCCGGCGACATTGTCGAAATCGACAAAGCCGATGAAATGGCCCTCGGGCGGGGTGTTTTCCATAATGAACACCGGAATTCCGGCCTCGTTGGCGCGCTTGACGCCCGCCACCAGCAGGGTCGCGTCGATCGGATTGATCACGATGGCATCGGGCTTCTTGGTGACGGCATCCAGGGCCTGCGTCACCTGCAAATTGGGGTCGCCCTTGCCGTCGATGACATTCAGGATGATGCCGGCTTCTTTGGCACGTTTTTTCATGCCCTCGACCATCGCCACCTGATATTCGTATTGCAGGCCAAAGGTGATGTATTC
>JANLQJ010000248.1:0-10552 GCA_031367715.1 Hyphomicrobiaceae bacterium
GACTTTCCGGCTCGGAGTCGAAGTCGGGTCCCAGGAGGGAATCTGCTTGGCGGCGCCGCCCGAGGAGACCTTGGCGCCGTCCGGCGCCACCGACCATACGCTCTGCGCGCTGTTTTTGAAGAATCCGGTACTCGGATCCACTGCCGAGACGTTGTTGGCATCAACGATGGTGCCATTGGCGTATTCGTAGCGCTTGACGTTGCCGGGCCAGTGGTAGTTCAGCGAGGGCTGAAACACCGAGAAATACAGGTCGTTAAGGTTAGCCGAGCGATTGAAGGCGTTGACGGGCACTGTCGGCGCATTGAACGAGGTTGAATCTTGCAGAATACCGCCGACGATTTTCGTCAGTACGCCCTCCAGGCTGGTCAGATCATTTGCCGAATAGGCGCGGCCGCCACCTGCCACTGCGGCGCGGTTCAGCCAGCTGAATGCCGTCGCCAGGGCCGGATCATTGCCGAACCCGATCGCGGAAAGTGAGACATTCTGTTGACCTGGCATCGCCGAGGTCGTGTTCAAGTCGGTATTGAACATGTACCTGGCCAGCGCCGTCATGCACTTACCGGCCGTCGGGCCCGGACCCCAACCGCCGGGAAACGGGATGCCTAACGCATCCAAGCCGTTATACGGTGACAGGCTCGTATTGTCGCAGCTGCCACCCACCGTCGCCTCGTTGGGGAGGCTCGTGATCAGCGTATCAGCCTGGTTGTCCTGGGTCGGAAGACCGTCTGTCAGATACACGATATAGTTCTTCTGGCAAGAATACTGAATCGGGCTCTGATATTGATTTGAACCAGCGCTTCCACCAACCCGCGAGGCCGGCACGCTCCGAAAGGGTTGGGAAGAGTTGCCAAAATTGACATTGCCGCCACTGAAGTAGAGATAACTCTCATAGAGAGTCTCGGACAGCGGCGTCCAGCCGCCCGCCGAGTAGCTGTTGATCGTGGTGACCAGGTTGGCCCGGTTTGTGGCCACCGGCGAGACCGGGTAAGCGACCATGCCACCGGCGGCGGCGGCATCACCGCTGCCGCTGCCGCTGTTATCGCTATAGCGCATAAGGCCGATATTGACGTTCGACACGGAATTAATAATGTCGCTTGCGGCCTGCTTCACTACTGAGATGCGCGAGCCGATGACCACCGGCGGGTTCGAGGCCTGATAGTTCAGGTAGTTGCCGCTATAGAGCGTGTACACAACGCCAGTGCCGCCGAGTCCGCCGGGAGGAGGTGCCCAATAAGAAGTGCTGGCGGTGGCGGTCCACTCGTTCGCGACGCTATTGGTGGTACCGTTGTATTTCGATGGATACGGCCCGGTGCCGGCCTGGAAGTCGTCCAGGCACGCCACATCGAAGCGACTGGCGCCGTTGCCGACTGAGGAATTCCAGGCATAGTTGCTTAAGCTTTTGCGCCATTGCACAAAGGTGGCGCTGAAGAACCCGGGCGAGCCAGCTGCCGAAGAAAGCGCGGCATTCGCCGACTGGCATTTCTGGTAGGTCGCACTGTAGGACTTGACCGATCCGCCGCAGCCGCTAGGCGCCGAAGCGCTGTTCACGAAATAGACCAACGCGTTGCTGCAGGCGCCGGCGTAGGCCACCGTGGCGTCGTAGGGCACCTGGCTGCTCACGCTCGAATTCATACTGCCCGAGGTGTCGAGAATGAACAGGATATTAGGCGCAGCACCCGAGGTATTGGCGCCCAGAAAGATTTCGCTGTCATCGGCAAAAGCCCCTGTGCATAGCAGGCCGCTGGCCAAAATACCGGCGAGGCGGGGCAACAGGGAACGAGTGGTGATGTTCATGAATTGTTCCTCAGGAAAATTGGGCTCGGGCAATGCCGCCGTTCAGCGCGCCGCTGCAAGCTAGCCGCCCTGTAACACGATGCGCGTGATTTCTGGTGCGCCCGGCCGGTAGTAAATCATCATGAAGCGGGCACTGCCGTGCGCCAGAGCAACGAGCTGGGCCAGCGTGATGGCTTTCGTCCCCAGCAGCAGAGTGGTGCCCGCAGTGATTCGTAGCGGACTTCTGTTGCAGCTCGCGCACCCTGAAAACACGATAGCGCCGGGCAAGGACGCTGGCAGAGTGATGGTGTCGGAGCTGGCTTCAATGCCCATTTCTACTGTCGTTGGCGCAGTCGAAGGCGCTGCCAGCCCTTGGTACGCGAACGCCAGCAGTGCCGCAGTGATCAGGCGCAGGTTCATGAGTGCTCTCCGCTTGTATACTAATGTGTAAGTTGCTGTGATCATGACAGGTGGTCAGAAAGCCGAGTTCGCCGGGCCGATCTGCGAGATGCCCTGAATGTTTACTGCGCTGGCGTTACGTACCGAGGTACCCGTGCTTTGTATCTCGTAATTGAAATACGAAAACTTGCCAAAAGAATTCGCCCGCGGGTTGGGCGGCGGTGACATCGAGGCGCCAGCAACCAGCGACCTGGTGGTTGTGACCCAGTTGTCCGTGGTCGAGTTGGGCACCGCGCCGGCGCCGGGCAAATCCGGCCCGCCCGGAATGAGTGCCACATTGGCGGCATAAGTGACATCTACACCAGTCTCGGCAGCCTGGAAGGCGTTCTGTCGATACTGCTCATTGCCCGCCATGATGAATTCCAGGCTTGCGGAATTCATGCCGGATACGGCAAGCAGCGTCAGCACCAGCAGCAGGATGAGTCCAATGACCAACGCCGCACCCTGCTGTGCGCGTGGGACTGGACGGAAACTGCGTAGTTGCGTACTCATGACGATCAGGAAGTGCGGTAAGTGTTGCGGATCTGAATCGTGCGTGACACCAGCAGTCGGCGATAGCGCATGAGTCCGGTCAGAGTTGTATTCGGATCAAGGTTTGGCCGATAAGCCATTCTGGCGTTTGCGCCGGTGTTGAGATCGTAGGTAGTACCATTGGCGACCGCGCGGTCTGCGTAGACGTACGGGGGCCGCCCATCGACAAAACCCGCTTCCGGCGTATCGGAACGCACCATCAACCATACCCTGATGGCGACGATCTGCGTGCTCGCAACTGCCAGGATGGGGTCATCCGGTTCGACGTAACGCGTCGCCGTACCCGTGTTACTGCCAGGATCGATGCCGAATTCCACCTGCATATCTTCGACGCCGGCGACAATCTCCTGATCCTGCCAGGTGATCGCGCCGCCAATGCTGGTCAGACTCTTGCGCCGTAGCGACGGCAGCCCGTTCTGTTGCGCCGAGTTTCGGTCAACGTAATAAGCATTGACGATGACGTTATTGATCTGTTGCACGATCGGCGGCAGGACGGGCAGTGGGCAGACGCCATTGCTGATAAACGAGGCGTTGCTTTGCGTCGAGCACAGCTGCAGCGTACCGTTGGCTCCGCCCGCGGGAAAGACCGACGCATGACGCACGGTAAGCGTGTCCGCCGTACCCACGGCCAGCGTTCCCCAGCCACTCAAGCTATCGCAGCCGGCCTGTTTGCTAGCATTGGCGCTCAGCTGATACCGGTTGTTGTCCGCTTGCAGGAAATTTGTGGCGTCGGTAGCGAAATTCTGGCCGCAGACATTGGCTGCCACAGTATTGGCCACTGCCGCCAGCGGCAATCCTTGTGTGGCAGCGCCGGTGATCGGCGGCGAGTTCTGCATCAGCCCCCAATTGTTGGCCATGCGCGCATCGGTTTCGATGATCGACAGGGCGTAACGGGCTGTCTCCTGCAGGCGCGAAACCGTTTCGTTCTCGTTGTAGGCCTTGCGGCTGCCCACATAGACCTCGGCGGCTCCCAACACCAGCACGCCGCTGATCGCCAGCGCCACCAAAAGTTCGATGAGGCTAAGTCCGCGACTGCAGCGGGAAGCCGCGTGGGTTGTTACGGCCAGGGAACTCATGTTTGCATGTTCAGGTTGTAAGAGAGGGCGACTGAGGTCTGGCCGGCTGCCTGACCTTGCTCAATCCAATTGACTGTGATGCTGTAGGTCGCGGGTTGACCTGCCACTCCTGGCGCCGTGACCACAATGACTCCAGTGCCACCAGTCAGGGCCGCCGTTATCTGGCTATTCCAGGTGTTTAAATCGTTCGCAGCCAGCAATGCCGGTAAGCAGTCCACGGCCGCAGGCCCTTCGCAATTGTTGTCCGCTGCGGCGCCCTGATAGGCAAGTACTGCGGTCTTGTTGGCGCGTATGCGATCGGCAATGTCCTGAGCGAGGTTTACGGCCTGCATGCGGTTGATGGCATTGCCGCCGGCCTTAAGGGTCATGACAAAGAGCCCGGCGATACCGAGCATGCCCACCGCCAGCACCACGAGCGCGACCAGCACCTCCACCATGGAGAACCCACGGCTGGCGTGCACTTGGGGTTGAAGCCGGATTGTCGTGATTCTCAGCATTCGCGCTTCCCTCAGGGGCAACTCTGACCAATCGCGGTCCGTGCCGCTGTGACGTCAGCCTGCAGATTGGAAACGCGTGCGCGCCCGGTTGGCTGGATTCGCACCGCGCGCGCAGCCGAGGTCGCACCGACCGTGTTGCTCCCCAACGCGGTCGTGCCACGTTGGTCGCAGATCACGACATTGCTGGCCGGTAAACGCCCAAATCCGCCCGGATTGGCGAAGCCGGTAGGCGCGTAGCTGACGATGCGATCTTGGTTGGCAATGACCGTGATGGTGGGATCTACCAGCGCGTGGCGCTCTATGACCGGCTCAGCGCCGCCGTGTGCCCAGTTGCCGTCCAGATCCTGGAATACAAACCAGCCTGCGAAGGAGTTGTAGCTGCAGGTCAGCGCGGCATCGGCGACCGTGGGATCAGCAGTGCCACAGACGACGGCATTTCCGGACTGCCGCTTGATGGCTTCGGTGCGTGCTACCTGCAAAGAATGCAGCAGATCGTTGGCGGCGCCCGTCAAGCGGTTGTTACGGATGAAATCGCGCATGTTCGGTATCGCCACGCCCACGATGATCGCTGCTACGGCGAGCGTGATCATGAGCTCCATGAGTGTGAAACCGCTGGTGCGTGTGGCTTTCATGGGCATCAGTATAGGCAGCATGCCGCCCGCTGGAAGCGAGCCCCGATTGACGGTCACAATCGGGGGACGAACGGTGCACGTGGCTTGGTGCGTGGCCGGAAACCGTGACGCAAGGCGCAGTTTCCGCCGCCCGGCGCTCAGGCTGCGCTCAGGCTGCGCTCAGGTCGATTGTTCCCGCCGGGCTTAGTAAACCCGAAACAGCCGGAAGCCGCTATCCTCGAGCTGCAGGCGCGTGGCATTCAGCCGCCGCCGCTGCATGCGGCCCAGGCCGCTTAAACGGGAGGTGCTGGCGATCGCCGCGCCGGCATCGAGTGCCGGCACAGCAACCGTCTTGTCACCGGCGAGGCTCGCTGCCAGGGCGGGTTTGAAGTTCAGTTCGCTCATGCTCGTGCTCCTTAAATCTGTAGTCAATAAGGCAGAACAACAAATGGTTTGTTCTACGAACGGTATAGTACTACAAACTGTATGCACTGCAAGAGACAGTACCATGACAATATGGTGAAATAGTTGGTACTGTGAACTAAATCACGATCAGCGAGTCACAGGAGTATCGCCGGGCGCCGGTCTGGCGGCGGCGCATATCAGCTCAGAAAGGCGCGCAGCGCCGCGTCAAAGCGCGGGATATCAACCAGAAACGCGTCATGGCCCTCGAGCGAAGGCAGCCGCGCAAAACGCGTGGCGATGCCGGCCTGTTCGAGCGCCTCGGCGATCGCGGCCTGCTCGTGAATCGGATACAACAGGTCGCTTTCCACGCCGATCACCAGTGCGCTCTCAAGCCCGCTGCCGGTGAGCGCAGCGCGATTCGAACCGTGATGCTCGGCGAGGTCAAAGCGGTCCATGGCCCGCGAAAGATAAAGATAGCAATTGGCGTCGAAGATGCGCGTGAAGCGCTCGGCCTGCGCCTCCAGATAGCCTTCCACTGCGAAGCGCGGCGCAAACGGGCTGGCGCGCAGCGCGTTGCCGGCGATGGTTTCTCGTCCGAAGCGTTGCCGCCACTCAGTGGCCGAGCGATAGGTAATGGTGCCAAGCTTGCGCGCCAGACGCATGCCATTGCGCGGTGGGTGCTCGGGGGCGTAGTTGCCGCCTTGCCAATCCGGGTCACGCAGAATCGCTTCGCGTTGCACCGAGCGCAGCGCAATGGCAAAAGGCGAGGCCGCCGCGGAACCCGAGATGCTCACCAGACGGCGTGCGCCCTGTGGAAACAAAGCGGCGAAGGCGGTGACCACCGAGCCGCCAAGCGATGCGCCCATTACCAAAGCGGCGCGCTCTATACCCAGGGCGCGCATGGCCTCATAGCCGCCGCGCGCAATGTCCTCAACCGCCAGTTCCGGAAAACCGAGGCGGTAGCGCTCGCCGGTGGCAGGGTCAATCGAAGCCGGACCGGTGGAGCCGAAACAACTGCCCAGTGAATTGATGCACATGACAAAATAGCGGTGGGTGTCGATCGCCAGCGTCGGGCCGATCATGCGTTGCCACCAGCCCGGGCTGGGGTCCGTCGCCGTTGCCGCCGCGTGCGCCGAGGGCGAGAGACCCGTGAACAATATGATGGCGTTGTCGCGCGCGGCGTTCAGCTGACCCCAACTCTCATAGGCAATGCGGGCGCCATGCAGCGTTCCGCCGCGATGCATGTGAAACGGATCAGGCAGCGGCACGCTCAACGCAGCAGACACGCCCGTGGGCCGCGGCGTCTCGATGGCGCGTGCCTCAGATTTCCGCGTCGGAGCCATCAGGAACGCCCTCGAACAACGGCGTGGACAGGTAGCGTTCGGCGGTATCCGCCAGAATGGTCAGCAATACCGTGCCCGGCTCTGACTCGCGGGCCACCTTGGCTGCAGCGGCAAAATTGCCACCGGAAGAGATGCCGCAGAAAATGCCTTCCTGTCGCGCCAGTTGTCGTGCGGCATCGATCGCTTCCGCGTCCGTTACCGTCACAATCCGCTCGGCCACATTGCGATTGAGCACGGCCGGTATGAAATCAGGCGTCCAACCCTGAATCTTGTGCGGCGCAAAGGGTTTGCCCGATAGCAGTGCCGCGCCTTCCGGTTCAGTGGTAATGATGCGTACATCGGGTCGCGCCAGGCGAATGACTTCGCCGGCGCCCGTGAGCGTGCCGCCCGTGCCCCAACCGGTGACGAAGAAATCGAGCCGCCGGCCGACGAAGTCGGAAACAATCTCCGGCCCCGTGGTGCTGCGATGATAGGCCGGGTTCGCGAGGTTTTCGAATTGACGCGCCAGGAACCAGCCGTTTTTCTGTGCCAGTTCAGCTGCCTTTCTCACCATGCCCGAGCCACGCTCGGCGGCCGGCGTCAAAATAACCTTGGCGCCCAGCATGCGCATGATCTTGCGACGCTCAACTGAAAAGGTCTCCACCATAACGGCGACAAAGGGGTAGCCCTTGACCGCGCACACCATGGCCAGGGCAATGCCGGTGTTGCCAGAAGTCGCTTCGACTACCGTCTGGCCGGCTTTGAGTTCGCCGCGCCGCTCGGCATCTTCAATGATGCCCACGGCCAGGCGGTCTTTCACGGAAGAGAGCGGGTTGAAGAACTCGCATTTCACGTAGATCGTCGTGCCTGGTGGCGCCAGACGATTGATGCGCACGACCGGCGTGCGGCCTATGGTTCCAAGGATGTTGTCGTAAATCATGGTGGCACTGTAATACCGCCGTTTCAGTCTAGCGATAAATAAAAGGCCATTCACTAATAACGCGTTGTTATAATGAGGCTATCAACGCTGCGAGCTGCGTTGTCACAAGCAAGACGGGATGAACTTTCACCAACTGCAATACGCCGTGGCGATCGCCCGGCATGGGCTCTCGGTCACCCAGGCCGCCGCGGCGCTGGGCACCTCGCAGCCAGCCATCAGCCGTGCCCTCAAGGCGCTGGAGCGCGAACTGGGGTTTGACCTGTTTGTGCGCGAGGGTCGGGCGTTTTCGCGTATCACACCGCAGGGCGTCAAGGTGCTCGAATACGCCACACGCGCCCTGGCCGAAATCGACAGCCTCAAGGCGGTCGCCGCCGATCTGAATCAGGACAGCCGCGGTACCCTGGCCATCGCTACCACGCATACCCAGGCGCGCTACGTGTTGCCGCCCGTGGTGCAGGCGTTTCGCGAAAAATACCCTGACGTAGAGTTGCACCTGCACCAGGGTACTTCCGAGCAGATCGCTGAAATGGTCGCGACCGATCGGGTGCAGCTGGCGATCGCGACCGGTTCCGATGGTTTGTTTCCCGGCCTGGTGCTGCTGCCGGTGTATCGCTGGCATCGCCAGGTGATCGTCCCGCGCAAGCACCCGCTGGCCAGCATTGAAAAACTGACCCTCAAGGAGTTGGCGAAATATCCGCTGGTCACTTACGTATTCAGCTTTTCCGGCGCCTCTTCGCTGCACACAGTTTTTGCGCGCGAAGGCCTGGTGCCCAGGGTAGCGCTCACGGCACGCGATTCGGACGTCATCAAGACCTACGTGCGCCTGGGGCTGGGCGTGGGCATCGTCGCCAGTGTTGCGATTGAAGCTGCCCATGATGCTGATCTTACGGTCGTCGATGCCTCGCATCTGTTCCCGATTCACACCACCTGGGTGGGCTTTCGGCGCGGCACGCTGCTGCGTAATTTTGCCTACGACTTCATGCAACTCTTCGGTCCGCATCTGACGCGGCGGCTTGTCGATCGTGCCATCGAGGCGCGCGATGGCGACGGACAAACCGAGTTGTTTCGCAAGATTTCGCTGCCCGCGCGCTGATGTCTCCGCTATGAGCGAGCCGGTAAGCGGCGCTGAACGCAGTGGCGAGCGCCTGCAGAAAATGCTGGCCACTGCGGGCCTGGGTTCGCGTCGCGAAATCGAACAGTGGATCCGTGCTGGCCGCATCACTATCGGGGGGCGAATCGCCCAACTGGGTGCTAGGGCCACGGCTGCTGATGAAATAGGGCTCGACGGTGAGCCGCTGAGCTTGAGTGCGCCGGGCAAGCGTCAGGTATTGATCTATCACAAGCCCATGGGCGAGGTGAGCACACGCCGCGATCCGGCAGGACGACCCACGGTGTTTGACCGGCTGCCAGCCCCCGCGGCCGGGCGCTGGGTGGTCATCGGGCGGCTCGATGTGAATACCACCGGATTGCTGCTGTTTACCAACGATGGCGCCCTGGCGCATCGGCTGATGCATCCCTCGTCCGAAGTGGAGCGCGAATACCTCGTCCGGGTGCATGGGCTGCCGGGACCCGAAATACTCAAGCGCGCGCGAGCCGGCGTTGTGCTCGAGGATGGCCTGGCGCGCTTTGACAGCATTGAACCGGGCGGCCATAGCGAAAGTCATAGCTGGTTTCGGGTGACCCTGAAGGAGGGTCGCAACCGCGAGGTACGCCGTCTGTGGGAGGAGTTGGGTTTTGAAGTCAGCCGGTTGGCGCGTCTGCGCTATGGCCGGGTGAGCCTGCCCGATGATCTGCGTCCCAGTGGCTGGCGCCTGCTGTCTGGCGCCGAGGCCGAGCTGCTATAATAAGGTGTAGGGAGACCCGGAAGGTGCATATTAAGGCTCTATCATCGTCTATCGCGTCGCTATTAGTGGCAATCATGGGGCTATTGTCGCTTAACGTGACGACATCCGCACGCGCCGCCGACTCAGTGCGGGTGACCACAAGTTTTGATGTCAAGTACGCCTCGGCGGTACTGCGCCAGGTGGCTCACCTTTTTGCGGCCGGCTTTGATCGCCCAGCTGCCGATCGCGTAGCCCTCGACATCGATAGCCTCAAGGCGGATCAGCCCAAAGTCTGGCAGTTTACCGTGCAGTATCAGGGAAAGGCCCAGCACCTGGAAATTCGCGCCCTGCTCGATGATCTGGGCCAGATTGATCTTGATTTCGCCACGGCACCCGAGCTGGCCCCGGCCGTGCGCACCGCGGTCGATGGGTACCTGAACGGTCGCGGCCACTAAAGCCGCCAATCTCGCCATGAAATAAACTCCGGTTTGGCCCGGAATCTGCATTGACACACTGCGGTCGCGAAATCAGAATACGCGGCTCGTTTTTTCTTGGGAGGGGTACCCAAGCGGCCAACGGGAGCAGACTGTAAATCTGCCGGCTTACGCCTTCGTAGGTTCGAATCCTACCCCCTCCACCATTGAGGTCGTGGGCGGCGAACGGACGGGCAGAGTGATTATGTGTGATCGGGTAGGGCCATTGGCGGGTGTAGTTCAATGGTAGAACCTCAGCCTTCCAAGCTGATGACGTGGGTTCGATTCCCACTACCCGCTCCAGCTGACGAGGGATCTGCCCACGTAGCTCAGTTGGTAGAGCACGTCCTTGGTAAGGACGAGGTCACCGGTTCGATCCCGGTCGTGGGCTCCAGATGTGGGCCGGATGTGTTGAATTTTGGTTTTTTTTAATGGACGGGCTTCGCCGCAGGCGCAGCGCGTTAACTGTTGGCCGCAGGCCATGAAAACTTGAGGACTCGTAGCCATGTCAAAAGAGAAATTCGAACGCAACAAGCCGCACGTGAACGTTGGCACGATTGGCCACGTTGACCATGGCAAGACGACGCTGACGGCGGCGCTGACCAAGGTGATGGCCGAGACCTATGGCGGTACGTACATGGC
>JANLQJ010000263.1:0-2595 GCA_031367715.1 Hyphomicrobiaceae bacterium
TACTTCCTCAAGATCGCCGACTGACGCCGCACCACGTTCCGCGCCCGCGCGGCCGCGGATGCCGCCCCTCTTTTACGTAAGCGTCGCCAAATCCCCATCTTGAATTAGCTGGCGAGATTCGGCAAGGTCATTCTCCTTTTACCCAGGAGACTCGACATGCCCACGAAGAGCAAGGCAAACATCACATCGCAATCAATCACGCCAATTCGAAAGTCGGGGTCGCGCACGCGACACAGCACAGCGGAGTGGACGAAACTCCTGCGCAAGCAGCGGGAATCGGGACTCACGGTAGAGGCGTTCTGCGCGAAACAACGTCTGGCGAATTCGACGTACTGGCGGTGGCGGCGCCGGCTTGAAGTGCTGCTGCCAGACGAGGCAGTGGCAATGCCAGCGCAAATACCAGCGCCGAAGTTTCTGACCATCCCGATGAACGCGACCGGCGAAGCGTTCGAAGTTCAAGTCGGCGAGATGCGCGTACGACTTGGCGGAGTCGCGGCGCAACGCTTGCTGGAAGCCATCATTACGCGAATCGCGGGGGCCGCGTGATCCTCTCCTCGACAATCCGCGCCTACGTCTGCACCGAGCCCACCGACATGCGCAAGGCGATTGACGGCCTGGTGCAACTGATCGAGCCGGTATTCAAGGCCGATCCGTTCTGTGGCCACATGTTCGTGTTTCTGGGCAAGTCACGCAACAAGGCGAAGATCATCGTCTGGGACCGCACCGGCTTCTGGCTGCTCTACAAACGGCTCGAGCGCGGCCAGTTTCCAAAGCCCGACGAACTGGCCGCGCGGGGCCTGTCATGGACGGAATTGAGTGCGTTTCTGGAAGGTATCGACATGACGCGAATGAAGCGCATCCAGAGCGTCGATGCGAGTCGCGTGTCATAGGAGAAATACTGATATTTCGGTGATGAATTCGTCAACTGCAAGAGGCCGGTTTGCGTTAAATACAGATGCACGCAACGGCCTCTTTCAACCCCGCTTTCAACGCGAATTTCGCCGATGAAATCGAAGCCCTGAAGGAGTCGCTGGCGCACAAGATCGAGCAACTCGCCGAACGCGAGGTGACCATCGCGACACTCAGCGCGAAGCTCGAAAGCCTACTTCAGCAACTCCTCAATCTGCGCCGTGCGCACTTCGGCGCAACCAGCGAGAAGTTCGCAGCCCAAGTCGAACTGTTCACCGAGAAGGTGGAACTGCCGGTACCGCCGGAACCGGAGAAAGTGACCGTTCCGGCCTATCAACGCAAGAAGGGCCGCCCGGCCCTGCCCGACAATCTTCCGCGCGAACGGCGCGACTACGATCTGAGCGACGCCGAGAAGGCCGAATTCGACTCGGTCAAACGCATTGGCGAAGAAATCTCCAGCAGCATCGAGTACACGCCGGCCCGGCTGATCGTGCTCGAGCATGCGCGCGCCAAGTACGCCTGCATCAAAGATGGCGAATCAACCATTCGCACCGCCTATGCCGAAGCTTCACCGCTGCCGAAGTCGAATGCCGGCGCCAGCCTCTTGGCGCAGATTCTGACGGCGACCTTTGTCGATCACCTGCCGCTGAACCGGCAGCAGTCGATCTTCAAACGCCACGGCTTCGATCTGCACCGCTCGACCTTGTGCGACTACAAACTGGGCGCGGGCGAGCTGCTGGCGGTGCTGCGCGCCCCGTTGATCGCTCACGTGCTGGCAGCGCCGCGGGTACACAGCGACGACACCACCCTGCCGCTGCTGGAGAAGGGCCGTGGCGCCACCAAGACCGCGCGGATGTGGGGCTATCTGGGCGCCGGGGCGCGGTGGGCGGCCGAGCAAGCCAGCGGCGCTGGCGCCGGCGCTAACGACGCTGGCGCTAACGACGCCGGGGCCAACGACGCCAGGGAGGTCGGTGAAACCGGCGGCGCCTGGGTTGAGCACCCGCCGGCGGTGGTGTTTGAATTCACCGAGTCGCGCGAAGCGGTTCATCCGACGCGATTCCTCAAGAATTACAGCGGCTATCTCCAGGTGGATGCCTACGCCGGCTATGAGGCGATCTTCAAGACCGGGCGGGTGATCGAAGTCGGCTGTCTTGCCCACGCGCGGCGACGGTTCTTCGAGATCGTCAAGACCCAGAAGACGCCCGGCCTGGCGGCCGAGGCGATCGCCTGGTTCGCCAAGCTCTACGAGATCGAAGGACGGATCAAGGTGCAGCCACCGGACCAGAAGCTGCTGGTTCGGCAGGCCGAATCGGTGCCGCTCTTGTCGGACTTCAAGTGCTGGCTCGACGGCCACTACGGGACCCTGCTGCCGCAGGGGCCGCTGGGCCAGGCGTTTGGCTATGCGATCCGCCAATGGCGGGGCTTGACGCGCTATACCGAGAACGGCATCCTGATGCCGGACAACAACCTGCTGGAGCGGCAGATGCGACCGATCGCGATGGGGAGAAAGGCGTACCTATTTGTCGCCTCCGGGCGCGGCGGCGAGGTGGCGGCGACGATGTACTCGCTGGTGGCGACTTGCAAGATGAACAACGTCGACCCGTTTGCCTATCTGAAAGATGTCCTGGGCCGCATTCGCGGTCACCGCGTCGATCGGCTGGCCGAGTTGCTGCCTTTCAACTGGAC
>JANLQJ010000301.1:0-2952 GCA_031367715.1 Hyphomicrobiaceae bacterium
CCGAACATAATTGGCGCAATCGTGCATTAGGTCCCGGGGCGTGAATGGCGTGTTGCCAGAACACGGCTTCCAAGGCTTATGGCGAGCGCCACGACGATCAGAGCCGCCGCGACCGCGAACGTGATCCGCAATCCGGTGGCAACCGCCTCGGGACGCGCCGTTGTGATGTCGGTCGTCGCCGACGCCAGCGCGAACAGAGCGCCCATGACGGATGCACCGGTGATGAGCCCGAGAATTACCGGCTCGATTTTCAAAGCATCTAAAAACCCGGTCAGCACGAGATTGCGGGCGACCGACCTTGACGGTATCCGCCGAGCGGACTCGACCGATGAATCACTCAGCCAGGGGGTGACTTCAATCGGGCCAAAAGCTGATGGAATGGACCGACGGATCTGCTAAGCGGGAGGCGAAAAGTCGATCCCTTCAGCAGTCGAGAAGTATTTGAGCTTGAACTGCCGATTGACAACACCCCAACGTCCGTCACGCCGCGCATAACGGTCTGTATAAGTGGCGCACATGAACGCCGATTTTCCATCTCTGGCCACACCTTGCATCGACATGTCGAACATGCCGGTCGCGGAGTCCTGGTTGATTTCCGTGACCAGGTTTGAGGCCCAATGCTGCGTTGACTGCCAGCTGCCCCAGACGAATTCCTTCAATGCGCGGGCCAGTTCCGCCTTGCCCTGAAAGTTGCCCTGGGGACGGACCCAGATCCCGTCGTCATGCCAGACACTCAAAAACGTTGCCTCTTCACGTTTGTCGACACCATGGCAGGTATTGGCAACAAGCTTCTCGATTGCCTGTCTGGATTCGATCAGGTCCAACCTGCCGATCAATGAGATTAAATCTGCGGTGGTAGGAATTGCACTCATTCGTTTTTCTCCTGGAGGGTACTGTGATTCAAATAAATCCCGGGTGCCGTGGCGTCATTTCACCGGCCCATAACGGGCCTCGAGCACCGTCACTTCTGGAAGGCCCATGAAATCGTTGAAGTCCTGGAATCCTATGTATTCCGGAACCAGGTTCACTGGCGATCCATCCTGCTTGATGCGGGCCAAGGCCTTGCGCATCGCGGCCATCGCGGACAACATCGTGCTCACCGGAAATATCACGATGGAGAAATTCAATTCCGAAAGACGGGCGTGGGACATCGGGGGCGTTTTACCGCCTTCCGCCCAATTGAACAGCAGAGGCACCTGCGCAAATGAACGGGATACCTGGACGATTTCGGACTCGTTTTGCGGCGCTTCGACAAAGATCACGTCGGCGCCAGCCTCCCGCAGACGATGGCCCCGCTCGATCGCCGCTTCAAGACCTTCGACCGCCCGTGCGTCAGTCCGGGCGATGATAAGAAAATCCTCGGAAGTCCGGGTGTCCACCGCGGCCTTGATCTTGCCTACCGCCTCCTGCAGTGGAACAAGTTGCTTGTTCTCCATGTGGCCACATTTCTTCGGAAGAACCTGGTCCTCCAGGTGGATGGCTGCAACACCCGCTCTTTCATACTCCCGGACGGTCCGAATGACATTGATGGCGTTGCCGTAGCCGGTATCGGCATCCGCAATCAGTGGGATCGACGTGGCATCTGCGATGCGGCGCGCCTTGTCTACCATCTCGGTCATGGTCATGAGTCCCACATCGGGCCGACCAAGGTAGGTCGCGGCACTGCCGTAGCCCGTCATATAGGCAGCGGGAAAACCCGCCTCTTCCACCAACCGGGCACTCAGCGCATCAAAACAGCCAGGTGCCAGAACCGGCGGGCTTGTCGTCATCAGGGCGCGCAAAGATGGGCGCTTGTCGCCCTTGGAGGGCAGGAGGGTATTCATGAACGCTGCTCCTTGCGTCGATGCGATATCGATAGACCGTGAACTTCAGGCATTTGTCAGATCGACGCGAAATCTGGGGTGGTCGATGGTCTGGTACGGCTTCATACCAAGTTCATTCATGTCCGTCTGCGGCCACGGGTTTCCAGTCCACACGGTCTTGCCAGGCACGAACAACAAGGTCCATCCCACTCGTGGTTTGGTCGAGTTGTTGGGGCCGGCCCCATGCAAGGTCAGACCGTCATGGACCGTCGCCTCGCCGGCTAGCAATGGGATCGTGAAGGGATCACCCACGATCTCCTTGTCCTCCGGGGTCATCAACGATTCCACCGTGTGTTCCTTGCCGATGAAATCCACACGACCCAAGGGCCCCAGCATCTTGGAGCGGGGTACGAAGCGCATTGCACCGGCCTCCTCTGGCACATCCCATACACCGATCCATACGGTCAGCAGGCCCCGACGGTCCACCGGAACCTGCGGCAAGTCCTGATGCCACACGGTCTGACGGGTTCCCACGGTCACAGGCGGCTTGGTGAAAGTCTTGTCCCACAACAATCGTGGATCGTCGTCACCGAGCAGTTCGGACACCGCACGCGCGAAGCGATTGATAAGCGGCTTCAGTTCCGGATGCCTGAGCCTGAGATCGAACTCGTTGCTCCACATCTTCTTGTAGTTTGGGTGCGACTGGTACCCATACACGTCCGAACCCTTGCCGTCGCTCTGGCCGGCCAATTTGACCGTTTTGTCTTTCGCTTCGAAGACGGCCGTACAGACATCCTGCAGCAACTTGAGTTCCGCATCACCGATCAGCCGAGGAAGCTTCACCACCCCGTCGCGTCGGTAGGTCTTGACGATGGCTGGGTCAAGAATGGGGGCAGGTATATTTTCTATCGATAACATGGTTATGTTCCTTTCCAAGGGCAAGTTGAAACCAATCAAACCTGGGCAATCGGAGCGACCACCATCAATCGCCCTCCGCGGTGCCCAAATAGGCCTTCCGGATCAAGTCACCGGTACCCAATTCGGATGCGGTTCCGGAGCCGACGATCCGCCCGTTCTGAAGCACATAGGCCCGGTCGGCGATCGCCAAAGCCCGATCGACCATCTGCTCGACCAGAAGGATCGTTGTACC
>JANLQJ010000210.1:0-12045 GCA_031367715.1 Hyphomicrobiaceae bacterium
GAGGTCATGGCTTAGGGGCGCACAGCAGTGCGCCCGTCTGGCTGCGCGGCAAGCTCTTGGACGGGCGCACTGCGGTGCGCCCCTTGCGAGCACGCGTCAAACGATAGGTTGGACGGTATGACTCCACTTCTGCTAGCACCGCAGTGTCGGGATGATCCACGTCACTTGTAAAGTGCTCTAGTTCGCGCGTTCTTCCAGGCCGTAATCGCGCATCTTGCGATACAGCGTCGAGCGACCGATCTTCAGGCGTTTTGCCACTTCGGTCATGTGACCGCGATAGCGGGCCAACGCCAAACGGATCATGTCGGCCTCAATCGATTCCAACGAGCGGATCTCGCCTTCCTCGGTCTCGATCGGCAGGCCAAGCAGTGCCAGTCCCGGAACCTGCGTGAATTCCACCGTACGCGGCACGATATTCTCGGCCCCGAGCACCACCGGACCCTCGAAGGCCGGACGCTTGCCAGCTGGCGCAGGCGCGGCCGGGATCTCGGCGCGGAAACCTTCGACGTGGGTGGCAATCTGCGGGAATTCATCGACCGTCAGCGCATCGCCATCGCTGAGCACGACGGCACGGAACACCGCGTTCTCCAGCTGACGCACATTGCCGGGCCAGGTGTAGGTGGTCAGCAGCTCAAGGGCGTCGTCGGCAATGGCGCCGATGCGCTTGCCCTCCTCTGCCGCGAACTGCGTCAGGAAGTGACGTGCCAGCTCAGGCACATCGCTCAGGCGCTGACGCAACGGCGGCACCCAGACCGGGAACACGTTCAGGCGGTAATAGAGATCCTCGCGGAACTTGCCGTCTTTGACCAGCTGGATCATGTCGCGATTGGTGGCCGAGATCAGGCGAAAGTTCACTTTCACCGGTTTCTTTGAGCCGACGGGATCGATCTCGCCGTCCTGCAGCGCGCGCAGCAATTTTACCTGGACGTCAAGGGGTAGCTCGCCGACTTCGTCGAGAAACAGCGTACCGCCGTCGGCTTCCTGGAACTTGCCGATGCGGCGGTCGACGGCGCCCGTGAACGCGCCCTTCTCGTGCCCGAACAGGATGCTCTCGACCAGGTTCTCGGGGATCGCACCGCAGTTGACGACGACGAACGGCTTGCCCTTGCGCTCGCTCTCGCCCTGGCTGGCGCGCGCGATCAGCTCCTTGCCGACGCCGCTCTCGCCTTCGATCAGCACTGGGATGTTTGAACCGGCCGCACGTTTTCCAAGGTTGACAACGCGCGCCATCACCTCGCCATGGGCGATCAGATCGCCGAACGACAGCGTGCCCTCGGCTTTGCGCTTGATGCGCGTGATTTCCACCGCGAGGGCTTCGATCTTGAGCGCATTCTTGATGGAAACTTCCAGCCGCTCCGGGCTCACCGGCTTGATGACGAAATCGACCGCGCCCGCCCGCATGGCGTTGATGGCGGCATCGATCGAGCCGTGTGCTGATTGTACGATCACCGGCGGCATGACGGGCAGCCGGCGCAAGCGCTCAAGCACGGCCATGCCATCCATGCCGGGCATCACCATGTCGAGCAGAACGAGCGAGAATTGCGCGGCTTCAGGGCCCTCGAGCACCTGCAGGGCCTGCTCGCCACCGACCACCGACCGGGTCTCAAAGCCGCAGCGCTTCAGCGTCTCTTCCAGAATGCGGCGCTGGATCGGATCATCATCGACAACAAGAACGCGCTGTGCCATGGGGCCACTCAACTCTACACTACCGAACCACTACGCGCCGGGAACTGTTGACTCCCAGCTTGCCGGTTAACGACCGGCTGAACTTGGGATCATATTGGCCGCTAAGGGTAAACAAGCCGTTTCCGCCTGCGTCTTTATTGCGGCTGGGAAAACGGAATGGACGTAGGTCTGGGTCAAGCGTTTCAGCGCGACCCAACTTACGGGCCACAGACGCCTTTTCCGACCTCAAGACAGGCGGAGACGTAAAGCCCGCCTTGTCTGGGCGGCAAAAGCGGGCTACCCCGCAGAGACGGACTTCAGACCCTGGCAGAGGATCGCCACATGAGCGCGCAATCAAACATCTCCGTTCCCGTCGCTGCCGCGGCCGAGGCGGGGAAATCCGCGGGCGCTGACCTCGACGCCATGCCGGAATGGCAGCTGTCGGATCTTTATGCTGGCGCCGAGGCGCCCGAGCTCAAGCGCGATCTGGAGGCGGGCAGTCTTGGCGCGCGCGATCTGAAAGCCGGCTGCCAGGGCAAGCTTGCCGAACTCGCCAAGGCTGACCCCAAGGCGCTGGCCACCGCCATCCGCGACTACGAGAAGTTGCAGGACACGCTCGGCCGCATCGGCTCCTATGCCGGACTGCTGTATTACGGCGACACCTCCAACCCGGTGAATGCGAAATTTTTCGGCGACATGCAAGAGCGGCTGACCAATATCGGTACCGATCTTCTGTTCTTCACGCTGGAGCTGAACCGTATCGATGACGCGGTGATCGAAACGGCCATGACGGCCGAGCCAGCGCTGGCGCATTATCGCCCCTGGATCGAGGACAACCGGCGCGAAAAGCCCTATCAGCTCGACGACAAGCTGGAGGAGCTGTTCCACGAGAAATATCAGACCGGACGCGGCTCCTGGAACCGGCTGTTCGACGAGACCATGACCGGGCTCACCTTCGTGGTCGATGGCGAGGAGCTGACGCTGGAGCCGACGCTCAATCTGCTGTCGAGCCCGCTGGAGCCCAAGCGCCGCGCCGCCGCCGAGGCGATTGCCGGCGTGCTGCAGGAAAATGCCCGGCTGTTCACGCTGGTGACCAATACCTTGGCCAAGGACAAGGAGATCTCCGACCGCTGGCGCGGCTTCAAGGATGTGGCCGACGCGCGCCATCTCTCCAACGCGGTCGAGCCCGAAGTGGTGGCCGCGCTGGTGGAAGCGGTGCGCTCGAAATATCCGGCCACGGCGCATCGCTACTACGCCATGAAGGCGAAGTGGATGGGCATGAAGAAACTCTCGCACTGGGACCGCAATGCGCCGCTCCCGGATCGCCCCGAACGGGTCATCGGCTGGGAGGAGGCGCGCTCGACGGTGCTCGGCGCCTATCGGTCATTCGCGCCACGCATGGCCGATATTGCTGGCGAATTCTTCGACAGGAACTGGATCGACGCGCCGGTCCGTCCCGGCAAGCGCTCGGGGGCCTTCGCGCATCCGACGGTACCGTCGGCGCATCCCTATGTGCTGCTGAACTACCAGGGCAAGGCGCGCGATGTCATGACCTTGGCGCACGAGTTGGGCCACGGCGTGCATCAGGTGCTGGCGAACGCGCAAGGCCCGCTGATGGCGCCAACCCCGCTGACGCTGGCCGAGACCGCGTCGGTGTTCGGCGAAATGCTGACCTTCAAGGCGCTGCTGGCCGAGGCCAAAGACAGGCGCGAGAAGAAAGCCCTGATCGCCTCCAAGGTTGAGGACATGATCAACACGGTAGTGCGCCAGGTGGCGTTCTATTCGTTCGAGCGCAAGGTGCATCTGGCCCGCCGCGAGGGCGAGCTTACGTCGGACGCACTCGGAAAAATGTGGATGGAGGTGCAGGCCGAAAGCCTCGGGCCGGCGGTTGATCTGAAACCCGGCTATGAGACCTATTGGGCCTACATCCCGCACTTCATCCATTCGCCGTTCTACGTCTATGCCTATGCGTTCGGCGATTGCCTGGTGAATTCTTTGTACGCCGTGTATGAAAAATCCGATAAGGGCTTCGTCGACAAATATTTCGCCATGCTGCAGGCTGGCGGCACCAAGCACCACAAGGAGCTGCTGGCCCCGTTCGGCCTCGATGCCAGCAAGCCGGAGTTCTGGCACATGGGCTTGAGCGTGATCGAACGGCTGATCGACGAGCTTGAGGCGATGGAGGGGTAGCGTCTGGCTGTCCCAAGCGCACCGAGCAAGATCGGACATGCGCGAGCGGCCGCCGACGCGGCCGTGACGGAGAGAACGGCTGGATGTCCTAGGATAAGTTTTCTACGTCGAGGGGGACGACCGCCCCATCGTCACGGCCGCATAGGCGGCCGCTCGCGCAAGCTTCACCTTGTTCGGAGTCAGTGGCGTAACGGTTCAATATCGGCCGGGCCATCGAGGATAGTGCCGCTGGTTTCGTCGTGCAGGTCGATCCACTCTGGGTTCATGTCTTCGATCAGGCGGAATTTCCACGGTCGATGCCACTTCTTCAATCGCGTTTCGCGAAGTGTCGCTTCGGGAATGAGTTCGTGCCTCTCGTAGTAGACCAGCCGGTGAATGCCGAAGGCTTTTGTGTGGCCAGCGTTCAGTTGTTGCTTGTGAATGACAATGCGGTCTTGGAGGAAGCACGACATGCCGACATACATGGCGCCCCGCGGCTTGCTTGCCAGGATGTAGACACAGGGTTGCTTTGGCCGCCAATAGCGCATTGCGTGGTTCGCGCGGGTAGGTTGCTCCGTTGGCATCCTACCATAGTCAACCAGCAAGTCGAGGCTTGCGCGAGCGGCCGCCGACGCGGCCATGACGAATGTCGGTGGGCTTGGAGCCGAATTCTACATCTTCGCCGTCTTCATCGCCGCGCTCAGGTCCTTGTATTCCTCGCACGTTTTGTTGCCGCATAGCTTTTCGATCTGCGCCAGCTGCTCTTTCGCCTTGGTCATATCCTTCATCTGCAGATAGGCCTCGCCGAGATATTCGTGCGCGGGGGTGAAGTCTGGGGCAGCCTTCAAGGCCTTGTCGTAATAAGGCATCGCCGCGTCGACCTTGCCCTGTTTGCGCAGGCTAAAGCCGATCCAGTTGTTGACGCGCGGATCGTCCGGCTTGTTCAAGGCGTTAAAGGCCTTGATGGCGTCGTCGTATTTTGCCGCATTGGCCAGCTTGACGGCGCTGATATAGGCCGGGCCGAGGTCGCCGAATTTCGTTGCCCAGGCGTCGGTGATGGTCGCGACAACCGGCGTGGCAGGCGTAACCGGCGCCACCTTCTTGGCGATGGTCGTCACTTTCTTGGTCACGACCGGAGCCTTTGCCACCACCGGCGCGGTCTTGGCCGGCGCTGTGACGATGGCCACGGGCTTTTTCTGCTTGGCCGGTTTGATGATCGTCACTTTCGGCGCCGGGGCCGGCGTCGATGTCGTGCCGCCGGCAGCAATGGCGGTACTCGTGACAAGGCCAGCCGCAAGCATGGCCAATAGCGGGAGGAGTTTGTTCATCATCGGACTCCAGATGGGGGTGATTACGACGAGTTAGCCGCTGGAAACGATGAACTGTGGCTGAAGGCGCCGTTCATCTGTTGTTCAGTTTGGCTGTTGGGAGGCAATGTCCAAACTCCCCCTTCACCGCAGCATATAATCTCTGATACCGCGCAAAACCGTCCGCATACATTTCGGTCATTGCCGCATTCGGGATGAACCGGTCCGTCACCGCTGGCTTCACGCAAACCGCCTTCACTGCCTCGCCCGTCAACGCCACGCGGGCCAGCCGGGTCGCGCCGAACGCCGGGCCCAGCTCGGTGCCGTCCAGCCGCGATAGCGTCAGTCCAGTGACATCGGCGATGATCTGCAGCCAGAGCGTGCTGCGCGTGCCGCCGCCGACCACGCCGACGGCCGCGAGCGGGCTCCCCGCCACCGCCAACACCTCGCGCGCTTCGCGGATGGAATAGGCAACCCCCGTCAGCACGGCGCGGGTCAGGTCGGCGGTGGTGGTGGCCTCGCTGAGGCCGAAGAAGACGCCCCGCGCGTGCGCGTTGTTGTGCGGCGTGCGCTCGCCGGCCAGATAAGGCAGGAACAGCAGCTCCCCGTGTGCTCCCGGTCCCGCGGCCTCCACGTCCTGCAATAGTCCCTCGATAGCCCCGCCGCGACCAAGCGCCGATGCAACCCAGGCCAGCGCGCTCGCGCCGTTCAACATCGCGGCCTGCTGGAACCAGCGGTTCGGCACGCAATGGGCAAAGGCATGCACCAGCGTCTCAGGGCGCGGGCGGTAACTCGCCGTGGTGACGAACAATTGGCACGAGGTGCCCAGCGAAATGAAGGCATCGCCATCGGCCAGCGCACCAAGACCGATGGCTGCGGCGGCCGAGTCGCCTGAGCCACCCGCAACGATCACACCGGGCGACCAGCCCAACTCCGCGGATAGTCCTGGCCGCACCACGCCTGAACTCTCGGTGCCTTCGATAACTCCCGGCATCTGCGCGATCTTCAGCCCGCTCGCCTCAACCGCACGCACGGACCAACGCCGCCGCGCTTCGTCCAGCCACAGCGACCCGGCCGCATCGCACATGTCGGTGACGTAGTCGCCGGTCAGCGCCAACCGCACGAAATCCTTTGGCAGCAGCACCTTGTGGATGGCGCCGAACAGCTCCGGCTCATGCTTGCGCAACCACAACAGTTTCGGCGCCGTCAGTCCCGGCATCGGCAGTACGCCGGCGATCTTCGGCAGATCTGGCATCGCGGCCATAAGCCCGGCGCATTCGGCATCGGCGCGCGCATCGTTCCACAGCATCGCGGGACGCAGCGGTTGACCGCCGGCATCCACCACCACTGCGCCATGCATCTGGCCACTGAGGCCGATGGCGCGCACGCGGGCGAAGGCTTCGGGTGCGTCCCGCCGCAACCGCCGCAACGCCGCATGGGTGGTTTCGACCCAATCGCGCGGGTTCTGCTCGGACCAGCCTGGACGCGGCCGCGAAATCTCCAACGGCAGCGAGGCGCTGGCCAGCACGGCTTGGTTCATATCGATCAGCACCGCCTTGACGGCCGAGGTGCCGATATCGAGCCCGAGGATGATTGGATCGTGGATGGTGCTCATGTTGTTGAGAGTGGTCCGGCTCCCGCCGCGAGGCAAGAGCCTTGCCACCGCCGCAAAAGAGGAGAACAAGTCGCCCCAGGACCGCGTTCCGCGGTCAAACCCATCAAATTTGCGGGAGTACGCACATGATCGATGCCTATGTCGCAGGCGGCACCAATGCGCAGCGCGTCACCATAACGTTGGAAGAAACCGGCCTTGCCTACCAGGTCAAGAAGCTGGATTTCAAGGCCGGCGATATGAAGAAGCCGGAATACCTCAAGCTCAACCCGACCGGCCGTATGCCAACCATCGTCGACAACGACGCCAAGGGCGGTCCGTTCGTGTTGACGCAGTCGGTCGCCATCATGCAGTATTGCGCCGACAAAGCCGGCAAGCTCTACGGTGCCGATGCGCTCGCCCGCGCCCGCGTCAACGAGTGGCTGATGTTCCAGGCCACCGACCTGTCGCCCGGCATGGGCTTTGCCTTCCTGCTGGCCGAGCGCGCCGAACCCAAGATCCCCCAGGCGCGTCCGATCATCAAGGACCGGATCATCAGTCTCTACAAGTACATGGACGACCGGCTCGCGCATCACAAATTCCTGGCCGGCGCCGACTTCTCGCTCGCCGATATCCTCGCTTTCCCGATGGCCGAGACCTTCGAGCACGACAAATTCGCCGAGTTCAAGCATATCACCCGATGGCGCCGCGACGTCGGCTCGCGACCGGGTGTCGAGCGCGGCATGAAGGCGGCTGGGTAGAAAATTTCCGGCGATTTGAAGCCACGCCTGTCGGAGGTCGCGGGCCCCGCGACAAACGTCATCGCGTGCGCAGCGCAGCGTTTTGATGGTGCGCCGCAGACACGGGATCTCTCGAAATTGGGAACCCGTCGCAACACGGCAAGAGCCCCGTGACATCCCGGATCAGCACTGCACTATCAAGTATGCTCAGCGCATCCGGGAAGACAATCGTTGCACCCGTCACGGACTTTCCGTGAACTCCTGCTGCCGGACCAGCGCGGCATAGGCGCCGCCCTTGACGATCAGTTCGCGGTGGCGGCCGGTTTCTATGATGCGGCCGTCAGCCATGACGCAGATCAGGTCGGCGTTCTGCACCGTCGAAAGGCGGTGTGCGATGACTAACGTGGTGCGGCCTTTGCTGAAACGGGCGAGCGCATCCTGCACCAGCCGCTCCGATTGCGTGTCGAGCGCGCTGGTGGCCTCGTCGAGCAACAGAATGGGCGCATCGCGCAAAATGGCGCGAGCCAAGGTCAGGCGCTGGCGTTGGCCGCCCGACAGCCGCATGCCGCGATCGCCAATGATGGTATCCATGCCCAGCGGCAGCGCGGCGATGAATTCCTCCGCCGCCGCCGCCTTGGCCGCTGCGCCAATGTCGGCATCGCTGGCGTCGAGGCGGCCGAGTGCGATATTGGCGCGCACCGTATCGTTGAACAGCGTGATGTCCTGGCTGACGATTGCGATCGAATCGCGCAGCGACACCAGCGTCACGTCGCGCACGTCCTGACCGTCGATGCTGATCGATCCGGCACTGGTATCGAACAGCCGCGGCACCAGATTGATGATGGTCGACTTGCCCGCACCCGACGCGCCGACCAACGCGACGATGGTGCCGCCCTTGATATCGAGCGAGACATCGTTGACCGCCGGCTTGTCGCTACCATAGGCGAACGTCACGTGGTCGAAGCGGATGGCGCCCTTGCCGATCGCCAATGGCCTGGCCCCCGGCGCATCGACGATGGTCGGATGCTCGTCCAACAATTCGTACATGCGCTCAAGCGCGGCCAAGCCCTCCTGCAGTTTGGGCGGCAGACCGCCGAAGCCACGGATCGGCTGGGCCGCCAGCATCAGCGCCGTGATGAAACCCATGAAGTCACCGACCGAGCTGACGCCGCTCGACATCCGATAACCGACAAAGGCCGTCACGCCGGCCAATGCCAGCCCGGCCAGCACCTCCAACATCGGATCGACCGCGCCCTTGGCCCGTACTGCCTTCATGCGCAGCTTGTTGATGTCCTCGAAGCTGGTGTTGGTGCGCGCCTCGGCATAGGCCTCCAGCCGGTAGGTCTTGATCAGGCGGATGCCCGACAGGCTCTCGGTCAACTGCGAGGTCATATCGGCCAGCTCGACCTGCGTGCGCTTGGCGACCTTGCGCAGCCGCTCGCTGATCCATAGGATCGGCAATGCCGCGATCGGATAGACGCCCAGCACCAGCAGCGTCAGGCCCCAATCCGTGTACACCATCCAGCCGACCACGGCCATCACCGTCAGCATGTCGCGGATCGACGAGGTGACCAGCGCGACGGTCGCCCCCTGCACGGCGCCGACATCGTTGGTCAGCCGCGAGACCAGGTGCCCGGGCGTTTCACGGCCTATCCGATCATAGTCGGCGGCCAGCAGATGGGCGTAGACGTCGCGCTGCACGTCGAGGCCGACCCGGTTGATGGTTCGGTTGGTGACAATAGTCTGCAGGTAGAGAAAAATGGCGCGCACAAACGTCATGCCGGCAATGGCGGCGATGACAAAAGTCAGCGCACCCGGCGCGGGCTTGCCACTGCCAAGCGCGTTGAAGGCCAACTTGACGATCTCGCTATAGGCGCCGGTGGTGGCGGCCAGTAGCGCCATCAGCAGCAGCGACAACAGGATCTCGCGCCAGCGCTTGGATAGCCAGTCATGCCAGAATCGCCGCAACAACTGCAACGAGTTTGACGGCCGAGCTTTGCTCTGCGGCGCCGTGTCGATGGGGCCTTTCTGCACGCGGGTTCCTCGTCAGCGCTTGATGCGCGGCATCGGCTTTTCATCCACCGCCGGATCGAGCAGCTTATGGATGTGGACGATGAAATAGCGCATCTGCGCATTGTCCACCGTGCGTTGGGCGGCCGCTTTCCAGGCCTCGCGGGCGCGGGCGTAATTCGGGAAGATCCCGACGATATCGAGCACGCTCGGGTCCTTGAAGCGCGCCTCCCTTAGCGAGGCCAGCTCGCCGCCGAACACCAGATGCAGCAGCTGGTCATTGGCGGTGTTTGGCGTTGCCTGTGTCGTCTCGGTCATTGGGCCTCTCAACAGCCGCGTGGGCGCGTTTCATAAGTGTTGTCCTGCACGACTGCGGGCCTGCGGGCAAGCGCGCGCGGACGTTGTCGCCAAATCGGACAGGCCTTGGCGACTTATTTGCCGTCTTTCGTAAGCTTACCAAAAGGCTTCGGTGCTAAATTGCTCAAATCAGAAGCGGTGCTCCAAACTGCTCAGAGGTTGATAGACAGGCGTCAAGCGAAAGGCTGGCAGCGGTGGCAAACATCGCGCCGGCCTTTTGTGTTTGCGGGGTCATGGAGTTGAGCGTAGCGCCAGATCGGCAAGCAACCCGGCAAATACCCACGCTCCTGCCTGATGGTTGGAGTGGAAGCGCGTGAGGCAATTGCTGGCGTCATTGATATTTAGGCTGACGATCTGCCAGCAGAGCTGCCCGGCCAGCGCCGACAGCGCCACAGTAAAGACCCAACCTGCTCCCGCCATCCAGCCGGCGCCAAGCAGCAGCAGCCAGAATGCACCGTAAAACGCCGCCAGCCAATAGGGCGTCGATGCCCCGAAGCGCAGCGCGGTGGATTTGACGCCGATCAGCGCATCATCCTCGCGGTCTTGATGCGCATAGATGGTATCATAGCCGATGATCCAGGCAATCGAGGCGGCGTAGAGCAGCAGTGGCGGCGCCGCCAGGCTGCCGAAGTCAGCCGCCCAACCCATCAACGCACCCCAGCCAAAGGCCAGCCCCAGCACCGCCTGCGGCCAATGGGTGATGCGCTTCATGAGTGGGTACACAGCGACCGGGAGCAGCGAGAGAACGCCGAGCAACCGCGAAAAATTGTTGAACTGCAGCAGTACGGCGCACCCAACAGCGCTCAAACTCAGCATGAAGACCAGCGCGGCCCTGGTCGTGATCTCACCCGCAGGCAGCGGCCGTGAGCGCGTGCGCTCGACCTTGCCATCGATATCGCGATCGAGAATGTCGTTATAGGCGCAGCCGGCCCCGCGCATGACATGGGCGCCGATCAGGAACAGCGTGAGGTGCCAGAGATCGGGCAGATGCCAGCCTTTGGCTTCGGCCGCCAGTGCCGCCGACCAGAAGCATGGCCACATCAGCAACCAGCCGCCAATCGGCTTGTCGGCGCGGGCCAGCTTGAGGTACGGCCGTAGCGGAGCGGGCGCAACGTAGTCGATCCAGCTGGCGGATGGGGCAAGGCTCGGCATGGGCTTCCGGTGCGTGTATGATCGGGCGCGTCGACGCTACGCCATAGCAGCTGAAAGAGCCAAGCCGACATGTCGTCCCGCCCGTCCTCCTGGTCCGGAGCCAAAAGTCCAGGCCCATCGACCCGACTATTCGTGACCTCGGACCTCGCCGAGGGGGCATCGCATGAGTGCGACGCCAATCAAACCAATTACCTCGCCGGCGTGCTGCGCCTCGATGTCGGAGCCGAAGTGCTGCTGTTCAACGGCCGGGATGGCGAATGGCTGGCCGCAATCGCCGAGGCTGGCCGGCGCTCGCTGCGCCTGACCGTGGCTAAGCATGTACGGCCACAGGCAAGCGGTCCCGACGTGCATTATCTGTTTGCGCCGCTGAAGCGTTCGAGGCTGGACTACATGGTGCAGAAGGCGACTGAGCTGGGCGTTGTTAGGCTACAGCCGGTGCTGACGCGGCGCACCCAGGCCGAGCGGGTGAACCTTGAACGCATGCGCGCCAACGTCATCGAGGCAGCCGAGCAATGCGGAATCTTGCGCATTCCCGACGTCGCCGAAACCAACAAGCTTGAGCGCGTGTTGGCGTCCTGGGAGCCGGCCCGGCGCCTGATTTTCTGCGACGAAGCGGCCGATATTGCTAGCCCTGTCAAAGCCTTAGGCTATCTTGCGCCCGGCCCAGTGGCGGTGCTGATCGGCCCTGAAGGCGGCTTCACCGTCGAGGAACGGGACGGCCTGCGGCGGCTGCCCTTCACGACGACGATATCCCTGGGCCCGCGCATCATGCGCGCCGACACGGCCGCGGTAGCCGCGCTGACGTTGGTTAACGCCGTGCTTGGCGATTGGCGCTAGAATTTGCCGCTCCGCGCTATGGACAGGTCGCGGCGCCAATGCTATGCACCCGCCGTGGCCCAGACGGGAGACCGTTCGGGCCTCGCTACTTTTCGGCACTTCTTTTCGGCACCGGCCAGTCTAATTCCACGGCCGCTTCCGGGCGCATAGCTCAGTTGGTAGAGCAGCTGACTCTTAATCAGCGGGTCACAGGTTCGAGCCCTGTTGCGCCCACCAG
>JANLQJ010000303.1:0-7002 GCA_031367715.1 Hyphomicrobiaceae bacterium
ACTTGCAGCCGTCGGTGCCAAAGTGCGCTACCTTCCGGCCTACTCGCCCGATCTGAACCCAATTGAAATGGCGTTCTCCAAACTAAAGACTGCCTTGCGCAAAGGCGCCGCGCGCACTGTCGAAGCGCTCTGGAAGCTGATTGGCCGGCTCATGAAAACATTTGCCCCCGACGAATGCGCCAACTATTTTCGGCACGCGGGCTATGGGTGATGAACCACCGCAGGTGGAAAGCGCTCTAAAAAAACGCAAAGCGAACACCGAGACTACAGCCTCAGCTCCGGACGAACTGCTATGGGCTATGGCGCGCCAGTCGATGAGAAGGACAATGAGGTTGATGGCAGTCGTCTCCACTGATGAACGGGGTGCCTTCAGCACCCTAAGGCAGCCTGTCCGCCGCAATCAGCTCCGGCCGGTATTCGAAGTGCATGGTATCGTAGTGGTACCACTTCCCTCCCCAGATAAAGCCGTGCTTCTCGAAGATGGCGACGATCTCGAGCGGGATCTGGTTGCGCCAAGCATAGTGACCCGACGCGTCCGGCTTCTGCCAGTACCAGTAGTTGGCATGCTTGGTCGCAATGTCGATGGCAGTTGCGCCTGCGTGCGCACTGAGGCGGTTGGTACCCGCGATGGTACGGCAATTGTATGTGCCGGCAGGGGGCAGCAGGAACTGGTCATAGGCTGACGGCAAGGCATCGAGTTCGGCCGAGGTCTTGGTGAGTTCTTCTGCAACGCCGTTCACCGTGGTCACTTTCAGCGTCTTGCCCCATTTTTTCGGTAGCCAGACGACATCGGTCAGCGAGCCAAGTGTCTCGCCCTTGCGGCAGTCGCCGTACATCTTGAGAAAGAACGGCTCGTTGCGCGCCCGGCCGGGGTCGACGTCGGGTGCGGGCGAGAGACCAGCGTTGCCGGCGCGATAGGCTGCAAAAAACATGTCCTTGATTGAAGGAGCGGCGAGGCGCTCCTCGACGGACTTGCCGTCGCTGCCGTCGCTAAAAGGCGAGCGCGTGCCGTCTTTCCAGATCAGGTCGCGATCGTCGTGTCCGGCAAGGAAGGCCGGATAGGCGGCAACGAGGGTATCCATCAGCATTGTGTCGTCGGCAGCGCTGGCAATCGGTGTGAGTGGACCGGCGACAAGGGCAAGAACTGCAAAACTAGCGAGTCGTTTCAGGATTGCGCTCCTACCGGATTTTTGAACAGGCGGCCTTGAACCGGCCGCGATCCTTGGTGTCGGTGATGGTCTCGGCGGGAAACTCGTAAAGATAGGCTTGCTTGCGCAGCCAGGTAGGTAAGCCCGGCTCTTTCAAGGCCCAGCGGCAGACGGCCTTGGCGTCGGTCTCGTTGAACGAGGACTTGACGCGACCGCCATCGAGCTCGAGGCCAATGCTCATGCCGATCGTCGGATTGTCGACCCGCCCCGGTCGGATGACGCCGACGACCGGAAGTTCGCCGAGCCGCTTCTGCTTTTTGTCGAGTTCCTGCTTGCTGGCGGCGATGGCGGGGAGCTTGTTGCCGGCGGCCACGATCACCTCGTAGCGGTTCTCGATCGCAGCGGGGCGGAAGTAGCCTTGCCAGACATAGTGATCGGATTGATCGGTAATCTCTAATGGCAGGGCATGACGATAGCTGACGTAAGTGCGTGCAAGGTGCGAGGTTTTCAACTTGGTCTTGCCGCGCCAATAGCTGATCTCCACCGCGATCTGCTCGTTACCTGTCGTTCCACCCGTGAAGCCGAGATTCTCCAGCGCGAACGTCAGTCGCACGCCGTCCGTACCGTTGAACGGCAGCGGCTCACTGTGGGGCGCGAGACCATCATAATCGATCTCGGTACCATTCACCCAGACCCCGTAGGTCAGGTGTGTCGCATCGGCGACACCGGCGATGGGATCGGACGTCAGCGTGAACTCGGCATAGCTCGGCCGCGAGTTTGCGGGCAGGCTGAGCAGTGTCGCGAGCGAGGGCGCTTCCCAGTGCGGTTCAGCTGTCTGCGCGGGCGCCGGTTCTTCGGCGAAGGCGGATGTGATCAGGCTCGGCCATTTCCAGCCCGTGGTCGTGCACGTCTCGGCAAGGCCCGGCGCTTCGGCGTCGACCTGGCAGGACTTCCCTTCCTCGCAACGCAAGAAGGCGCTCGCCTCGGCGCTGTGCACGCGCGAGCGCTTGAAGCACATCTCGCCAAGTCGCGGCGTGGTGGTGGCCTGGAAGCTGGTGATCGGGATACGCCGGTAGCGGGCGCGGAAGGCCTCGCCGGGGCAAGGAAACGGCGGGTTGGGCGCCAACAAATGGCGGCCGATCTCGGGATCGCGCTTGACGTCGTCCGAGACGCCGGGAATGAATTGGCCGCTGGCATCGACGCGCCAGAGCCGATAGAGCGGCAGCGTCTCTTTCAGCTCCACCGAAATGCTCTCGGGCAGAGGCGGTTCCTTCGCGGGCGGCGCAACGTCCAGCACCATGCGGAATTGAGGTGGCGGTTCGCAGGCCGGCACCGCGCTCGCGATCATCGCCTGATACACTTGCACCAGCTGCAAGTGGGACGGATGGTTTAGCCCATTCGGCTGGGCGATCGTGAAGTGGTCCGACTTCGGAATGACGACATGGAAAGGGAAGTACCGGGCAGCCGAACTTTCCTCTACGATGCGCGTGCCATAGACCTTCGCGATTAACCAACCGAATTGGCTTTGCATTTGCGCGAACATCGATTTCTGTTTGCCGCCGAGGTCGACGAACTGGTTCTCGACCAGCTCACGGCCAAACAGGCTAGGGATGCGGCGCTGCTGCAGCAATTGCTTGAAGCCTTCGTCCAGTTGGCGGAGGAAGGGGCTGGCAGGCGTGAGCTCCTCTACCAGCCGCTCTCGAGTGACTGAGGCGGCGCTTGCAAGCATGTTGGCATAGGCCGATCCATTCGACGGCGAAGCCACGAGCAACAGGCCAACGCGTTTGCCTGCGAAGGCTTCAGGGTGCTCAGTCAGCACCTCGCGGGCGATGATGCCGCCGAGGCTGTGTGCGATGAACAGAATGTTTTTCTTTGCCAGCACCGGTTGTTCGGCGCCAACCGGGGTCGAGAGATGTGTGAAGAGCTCATTGGCTGCGTCCGCCATGCCGTAGTCGGCGCCAAACCCGGTGTAGAAGCCTGCCAGATACACCGAGGGATATCCCAGGCTGGGGTCACTGACGACTAGGCTTGGCCAGAAGCTGTCCTTTGACGATGCATCCTCGGGCAGGTCCAGCCAGGCCGTCAAACTGCTCGAGTGGAGCCCGTGGACAAACACCACAACGGTGTCGTTATCGTTGCTGCAGTACCAGACATTGTTGGTATCGGCCCCTGGTCGCGCCGACGGATCGCAACTTGCAGCATCGGCAGCGGCGCTTGCAAAAAACAGGCCGAGAATTGCGAACGCAAACCGAAATGCACTCGCTCTACCCATGACTGTCCTCGCTGTTTGTCGATGTTGGCAATGTGAGAACTACAGCGACACTGCGACGAAGCGATGGCAGACAAGAGGCGACGCGTTGGGTCAATCACGTCACGGAGCGCCTGAGCCGGTAACCCTAATATGGTAGAAACTGCCTGACAACGGACACGAAATCAACGGTTTGGCTAGCTCCGCGCCATGCTCGCCAGTCTCTTCAACAAGGAGACTGCCGATGAACGACAACGATCCCAATAGCCCAACGAAGCTTCCGCGCCGCCCGCCCTGGAACAAAGGCAAACTCACCTGAGCCAAGCCGCCGCTGCGGGCAAAGCACGTCTGGTCAATTCGAACCAGGTTGCGGGTCGAGGGCCGTAAAAGAGATTTGGCCCTCTTCAATCTCGCCATCGATAGCAAGTTGAGAGGCTGCGACGTGGTGGCTATCAAGGTCGACGACGTTGCGCCGCGTGGCTATGCCGTTGATCGCGCGACGGTTCGTCAGAAGAAGACCGGCCACCCGGTGAAGTTCGAATTGACCGAGCAGACGCGGCAGGCTCTCGACGATTATTTGCGGACAGCAGATCGGAAGCTGGGACAGCCTGTCTTCGCTGGTCGAGGACCAAGCCGGAGTTTGACAACCAGGCAATACGCCCGACTTTTGTCCGAGTGGATCACCAGCATCGGCCTCGATCCCACCCTCTACGGGACGCATTCGATCCGGCGCACCAAGGCGACGCTGATTTACAAGCGCACCGGAAATCTGAGGGCCGTGCAGTGCAGCTTTTACTCGGCCACACGCCATACTGCCCGTGAACACCCGACAGAAGCCAAGGTCCACTATCCGTTCCATCCCCGGTGCGGGCATTCTGTGCACGTCATGCGACGATTGACGTGCGCCGGAATCGAGTTCGTCGTGATCGAACAACCCGACGGTTCGGTTGCCCACCTTCCCGCTTGGATGATGCAAGAAGCTGCGTCCCAATACCAATTGCAGGCTGATCCAAGTTTTCCCCTTGAAGCTCTGCGATCCCTGCGCGCCGTAATCGATGCGCTCCTACGATTACTCCCGTCCGAATCATCGAGGGAGACTATCGGAGATGGGCCAATTCGAGAAACCTCAGCCGGGACTGTTCGATCGCGCCGAGCCAAACGTCGAGTTGACGCCAGCGCTGAGGGCGCAGCTGGCGACTCTCGTGGACGTGTCGCTAGCCGAGATCGCCGCCGCTCTGACAGTCAGGGAGGGCGGTGATGACGAAGATCACCGCTGAGCACTTGGCGCGCTGCGCCTACGTCTACATCCGCCAATCGACCGCCGATCAGCTCGTGCACAATCTGCAAAGCCAGCGCCGCCAATATGGGCTGGCCGATCGTGCGCGCCCGCGCGGCTGGACTGCGGTCGAAGTCATCGACGAGGATTTGGGTCGCTCTGGCGGCGGCGTCGATCGGCCCGGCTTCACACGCTTGCTCGCCGCGATTTGCGAGGGCGCTGTCGGCGCCGTTCTCGCCATCGAGGTCTCGCGACTGGCCCGCAATGGCCGGGATTGGCATAAGCTGATCGAATTCTGTGGATTGGTCGGAACGATCATCGTCGACGAGGACGGAATCTACGATCCTCGCCACCCCAACGATCGTTTGCTGCTCGGCATGAAAGGCACGATGAGCGAACTGGAGCTTTCCATGTTTCGCCAGCGCTCGCAGGAGGCGCTGAAACAGAAGGCACGCCGCGGCGCGCTGTTTCTTCGCGTCGCCGCCGGCTACGTGAAGGCCGGGCGCGACCGGATCGAGAAGGACCCGAACCGGCGGGATCAAGAGGCGTTGAACCTGGTCTTTGCCAAATTCGCGGAGTTCCAGAGCGCTCGGCAAGTTGGTATCTGGCTCAGGGACGAGGGCATCGAGCTGCCCGTCAAGGCGCGCAATCCGGAGGCGCTCCCTGTCGTCTGGAGATTGCCGGCGTACAACACCGTGCACAATATCCTCACCAATCCTATCTATGCCGGGGCCTACGCCTTTGGGCGCACGAAAAGCACGGTGAGCGTGGTCGGCGGCCGCAAGCGGGTGCGCCGTGGCGTGCGTCGTCCGCCTGCTGAATGGGATGTGCTGATCAAGGAACAGCGCCGCCTACATCAGCTGGGACCAGTTCGAGAGAAATCAACGCACCATCGCAGACAATGCGACAGGTTACGGCAGTGCCGTTGCCAAGGGCGCCGTACGACACGGCGAGGTGCTGCTCGCCGGGCTTCTGCGCTGCGGGCATTGCGGCCGCAAGCTGCATGTCCACTACAGCAGCAACATCGGGCGTTACCATTGCTATGGAGCCCGGGCGAACCACGGCACCGCCAATTGCATCTCGATTGGCAGCGTCGGCGTCGATGCGGCGGTCAGCACCGAGGTGCTGCGGGTCCTGAGGCCATTAGGCGTGGACGCTGCAATTAAGGCGATCACGTCTCAATCGCACGAGACCTCGACGGCGCAGAGGCAGCTCCAACTGGCACTCAAACAGGCCCGGTTCGACACGGCCCACGCGCGTCGGCAGTATGACGCGGTCGATCCTGCCAATCGTCTCGTCGTTGGCGAACTGGAACGCCGCTGGCACGAAGCCTTGCAAAACGCGCAGAAGATCGAGAGCGACATTGCCGCTATCGTGGCGCTGAAGCCGGCGCCCCTCGGGGAACCAGAGTGCCAACAGCTCAGGGAACTCGGTGCTGACCTTGAGCGTGCCTGGTCACATCCGGCGGCAACAGCTGCAACCCGCAAGAGGATCTTGCGTGCCGCGCTCGAAGAAATCGTAGTTCGCCTGGAGACCAGCAAGATCGCCCTGGTTCTGCGCTGGCAGTGCGGCGATCACACCGCGCTTGACGTCAAGTTGCGCTTGAACGCAGTCGGACGCCATCGTGAGCCGGTTCATGAAGAAGTGTTGGCGCTTGTTCGTGGTCTCGCGCGGCAGATTCCGGATCGGCAGATTGCTCGCCTTCTGAACCGCATCGGCAAACCGACCAGTTTCGGCAATGGCTGGACGCAAGAGCGGGTGCGCGGCTTCCGCAAGCATCACGAAATCGAAGCGTTCCGCGAAGGCGAATGGGCTCAGCGCGGCGATATCATGTTTGAGGCCGCCGCTAACATTGTCTGCGTTTGCACTATGACGGCTCTGCGCATGCTTCGTCGCGGCGATATCAAGGGCCAGCAGGTCTGCCGGGGCGCGCCGTGGTTCATCAAGGCCGACGATGTCGCGCAGTTCCGCACCCAAAAGCGCAAAAGCCGTCCAGTAACACCAAATGCGGATCAGGCGACCTTTGATTATCAATGACTTAGAGGAGGTGCATTATGACTCATGACCGTTGGGCCACACGAAGATCGAAAGCACGGTGCGTTATCTCGGAATCGAGGTTGACGACGCCCTTGCGATAGCCGAGCAAGTCGACGTCTGAACTACCCGGGCGGAACAGACATTTCCGCCCGACTGTCATCTGTGCTCATGGGCCAAGAACAGAAGTTTTCGATCGTGCTCACTGCGAAATCTGGAGGCATTGCGTCATTGACGATCGAGAGCCCCGTCCAGTCGAGTGATTCTATCCACGCCGCTGCGCTCAAAGCGGCCAA
>JANLQJ010000311.1:0-10973 GCA_031367715.1 Hyphomicrobiaceae bacterium
TTGACCTGTCACTTTGAAGGTTCGTGACAGAGGTCATGGCGTAGGGGCGCACAGCAGTGCGCCCGTCCAAGAGCTTGCCGCGCAGCTAGACGGGCGCACTGCTGTGCGCCCTACGCCATGACCTCTGTCACGAACCTTCAAAGTGACAGGTCAAACCATAAGTTGGCTGGTGTTAGCGGCCACTTCTCTACCAATGGAGCGCGCTTGTGTTCCGCGTCTGCATGATGGCTCTCGCAATTTTCTGGTTGTTGGACTGGCCCCTTGGTTTCAGTCCTGCAATGGCCGATGATGGCCCGGCCGGATCATACATCGCATTGGCGGTCGTGCCAGGGCAGGGCCGACTCCATCACGGTATTTCCAAACGAACATCCGCGGACATGGCGCAAAAAAGCGCTCTGAGCCAATGTGGTGATCGAAAATGTCTTGTCGTGCAGATTTACGGACAGTTGCAGTGCGCGCACATAATACTAGGTGACACGCAAATTTGGTGGAACAATTTGCGTTTTGATAGAAGTGAATCCAGTTCGGTTATGGATGTGTGCCGAAGCGAAGACAAGAATTGTCACACGCTTCTTTCAGATTGCCCCCCAATAACATAGCCGGTCCGCACTCGACGCGGCCGCCGCAATTCTGGTATGAGGGGCGGCTTGCACGAGTTGCAAACCAGCCCATCTAGGTTTGGGTCTTACGTTAATTCTGAAATTTGAGAGTCATGATTTCGACCCCGCCACCTTCACCGCGAACGCAAACGCCAGCGCCGTCTCCTTCAGCCGCTCGAACCTCCCCGACGCACCCCCATGCCCGGCGTCCATGTTGATCTTCATCACCAGCAGATTGCCATCCGTCTTCTTAGCACGCAACTTCGCCACCCACTTGGCCGGCTCCCAGTAGGTCACGCGCGGGTCCGTCAATCCGCCCATCGCCAAGATCGCCGGATAGTCCTTTGCCTCGACATTGTCATACGGGCTATAGCTCAGCATATATCGGAACGCCGCCTCGTCCGTGATTGGATTGCCCCATTCTTTCCACTCGGGTGGGGTCAGGGGCAATGAATCATCCAAGATCGTGTTCACCACATCCACGAACGGCACCTCGGCCACGATCCCGCGCCACAGATCCGGGGCCATGTTGGCGACCGCGCCCATCAGCAGCCCACCAGCCGAGCCGCCGTGCGCCACAATTTTCCCACGCGACGTGAATTTCTCGGCCGCCAGATATTCGCCCGCGGCAATAAAATCAGTGAAAGTATTGATCTTCTTGTCGAGCTTGCCGTCGGTGTACCAATGATAGCCCTTGTCCTTGCCGCCGCGGATGTGCGCGATGGCGTAAACCCAGCCGCGGTCAACCAGCGACAGGCGCGTCACCGAGAACGAGGCGGGCATGGCGTAGCCGTAGCTGCCGTAGCCGTAGAGCATCAGCGGGGCGGTGCCATCCAGCTTGGTGCCGCGCCGATAGATCAGCGACACCGGCACCAACTCGCCGTCCTTGGCGGGCGCCATGACGCGGCGGCTGATATAGTCGCTCGCCTGGTGGCCTGATGGCACTTCCTGAACTTTGCGAAGCGTGCGCTCGCGCGTCTCCATGTCGTAGTCCCAAGTCTCGCTGGGGCGCGTCATCGATGAGTACACAAAACGCAGCCGCGTGGTATCGAACTCGAAGCCGTCCAGCATGCCGAGCGAATAGGCCTCTTCGTCGAATTCGATGGAATGCTCGGCGCCATCTGACAGGCGGCGGATCACGATGCGCGGCAAGCCATCCTCGCGTTCCAGCCGCACAAGATGGTTCCGATACGCCGTCATCGCCAGGATCAGCCGGCCTTGGCGGTGCGGCTCAAGAACTGTCCAGTTCTCCCGGCCCGGAGCCGACACTGGCGCCGTGACGATGCGGAAATCCTCCGCGTCATCGGAATTGGTGAGGATGTAGAGCACCTTGCCGGAATGTTCGATGCTGTATTCGTGGCCAGCTTGGCGCGCGGCGACCAAGACGGTCACGGGTTCCGGCCGTTCGGTATCAATCAGGCGCAATTCGGTCTGCGTGTGGTCACGCACATGCGCGACGATGAAGCGTCCGCTTTGGGTCTGGCCCGCACCCACGAACATGCCCTGGTCGGCCTCGGCATAGACCAGTATGTCCTCGGCGACTGGCGTTCCCAGCACATGCCGATGCAACGTCAGCGAGCGATGATTGTCATCGAGCCGCGTGTAGTAGAGTGATTTGGAATCCGGTGACCATGCGAGGTTGGCGCTGGCATTGCCGATCTGGTCGGGCAAGTCCTGGCCGGTCGCGAGGTCGCGAAAACGGATCGTGCAATATTCCGAGCCGGTATCGTCCAACGCATAGGCCAAGAGCTTGTGATCGGGGCAGTGGCGCTGGTTTTCCAGGTTCCAGTAGGGCTTGCCTTTCGACAGCGCGTCGCCGTCAAGCAGGATTTGCTCCATTCCGCCGTCGCGCGGGGTGCGCACGATGCGCGGATGCTCGCTGCCAGTCACGAACCGATGTGCATAGGCCCACGGGCCGTCGGGAGAAGGCACGCCGGAATCGTCCTCCTTGATGCGGCCCTTCATCTCGGCAAACAGCGTCGCCTGCAGTTCCTCGGTATCGGCCAACGAGGCGGCAGTATAGGCGTTCTCGGCCTCCAGATAGGACCTTATGCGCGCATCGAGCAGTTCTGGCTTGCGCATCACCTCCTGCCAGTTAGCCGCGCGCAACCAAGCGTAGTCGTCACGAATGGTGCAGCCGTGGCGGGTGTACTCATGTGGCTCAATGGGAGCGACGGGTGGGGAGAGTTTTTTCTGGGGCGGAGTGCTCATGGAGGAGAATCTGCCATTGAACGTGGGCAGCGGCAAGAGGCGGGGTCAGACCGCCATTTTTTTTCGGGGTCTGACCCCACGTCAGCGAGCGGCGCCTAGTACCCACTATCACAACTCCCTGGCACGTCTGATCGCCGAGGCCGGAGTGACTGGCAGGCGGCGGCGCGATGGCGATGTGGTTCATCGTCGAGTGCCGCCAACGCACCAGGCACCCGGGTTCGGCGACCCAAAGGGCGGCCGAAGACGCTTGCCGGGGGCGTCGCGCGGCCTGGCCGCTGACCCACATCGCCGCGACCGCGCTCCTGCCCGGCAAGCGTCTTGGGCCGTCATACGCGCCAGGGAGTTGTGATAGTGGGTACTAGCGGCGGCCCGCAGCAGATGCCGAATCGCTGTTGCCTCTGCTAGAAGGGTTGCCGGGGGTCGGGCGTAGGCATAATGGCGCTGGCCGGAACAGGGAGCGGACCGACGTGAAGGCCTTCACGCTCATCGGCGCGGCTGGGTTTGTGGCGCCGCGGCACATGCGCAGCATCAAGGAGATCGGCGGCAGCCTGAAAGCGGCTCTCGACCGCTCGGACAGCGTCGGCATCATCGACAGCTATTTTCCGGACGCGCGCTTCTTCACCGAGTTCGAGCGCTTCGACCGCTACATCGATCGCAGCCGGCGGCTGGGCGAGAAGATCGACTATGTCAGCATTTGCTCGCCGAACTATCTGCACGACGCGCATGTGCGTTTTGCGCTGCGCTCCGATGCCGACGCCATCTGCGAAAAGCCGGTGGTGCTGAACCCGTGGAACATCGATGGCCTGGCCGAGTTGGAACAGAGCACCGGGCATAAGGTGAACACGATCCTGCAGCTGCGGCTGCATCCGGCCATTGCGGCGCTGCGCGATCAGGTCGCTGCGGATCCCGCCAAGCCGATTCACGACGTTGACCTCACCTATGTCACATCGCGCGGGCGCTGGTACTACACCTCGTGGAAGGGCGATGAGTCCAAGTCGGGCGGCATCGCCACCAACATCGGCGTGCATTTCTATGACATGCTGAGCTTCGTATTCGGCGAGCTGCAAACCAATATCGTGCATCACCGGGCGATGGATTGCGCGTCGGGCTATCTGGAATACAGCCGCGCGCGCGTGCGCTGGTTTCTCTCCATCAATGCGCGCGATATCCCACCGCAGCTGGCCGCCACGCAGCGCACCTTCCGCTCCATCACCATGGACGGCAAGGAGATCGAATTCTCGGAGGGCTTCAACGATCTGCATACGGCAAGTTACCGCGAGATCATGGCCGGGCGCGGTTTCCCGCTTGAAGTGGTGCGGCCGAGCATCGAGACGGTGTCGGCAATCCGAACTGCGCCGCTTGAGCCCAAGCGCGGCGAGCAGCATCCATTCCTGGCCATGGTCATCGGCAATGCCGCGAGGTATCAGCATGGCTGGCCAATCTGACGTCAGGGTTGAAATCGCTGAGCGGCCCGAACATCCGGGCGTGCAGATCCACGAGAGCGCCTATGTGGATGCGCCAACAAGGATCGGGGCGGGCACGCGCATCTGGCATTTTGCCCATGTCCTGGCCGATTGCGATATCGGGCGCGACTGTTCGCTCGGGCAGAATATCATGATCGGGCCGTCGGTACGGATCGGAAACGGTTGCAAGATCCAGAACAATGTCAGTCTTTACCAGGGCGTCACGCTGGAGGACGGCGTATTCTGCGGGCCATCGTGCGTCTTTACCAATGTCGATAATCCGCGCGCGGCGATTGTCCGCAAGAACGAGTTTCGCATAACGTTGGTCAAGCGCGGCGCCAGCATCGGCGCCAATGCCACGATCGTCTGTGGGCATACGTTGGGCGAGTATTGTTTCATCGCCGCCGGCGCCGTGGTGACGCGCGACGTGCCGGCGTTCGCGCTGATGGCAGGCGTGCCGGCGCATCGCATCGGCTGGATGAGCAAAGCGGGCGCTAGATTGGGTGACGACCTCGTCTGCCCGATCGATGGCAGCCGATACCAGGAGAGTGTCGATGGCGGCCTCGAACTCATCGGCAGCTGAGGCGGCGCGCGTGCCGATCCCGTTCATCGACCTGGCAGCGCAGCAGCATCTCATCCGTGAGCGGATTGATGCGGCGATCGCGCGTGTGCTCGATCATGGCCAATACATCATGGGACCAGAAGTGGCCGAGCTGGAGACGCGGCTCGCACGCTTCACGGGGGCGAAACACGCGATCGCTTGTGCCAGCGGGACCGATGCGCTGCTGATCGCCATGATGGCCTGGGGCGTGGGTCCCGGCGATGCCGTGCTGTGCCCGGCCTTCACCTATACGGCGACGCCGGAAACCATCGCGCTGCTCGGCGCAACGCCGGTGTTTGTGGATGTGGATGAGCACGACTTCAACGTCGATCCGGCGGGGTTGGCGTCAGGCATGGCGGCGGCACGGCGCGAGGGCCTGCGCCCGGTGGGCATGATCGCGGTCGACCTGTTTGGTCTGCCAGCGGACTATCCGGCCATCGGCTCGTTTGCTCGCGAGCATGACCTTTGGGTGTTGGCCGATGCGGCGCAATCCTTTGGCGCAGTGCTTGGGGATAAGCGTACCGGCACCCTCGGCGATATCACCGCGACCAGCTTTTTCCCGGCCAAGCCGCTTGGCTGCTACGGCGACGGCGGTGCGCTGTTCAGTGACGATGACCGGCTCGCCGAGGTCATGGCCAGCATCCGCCTGCACGGCAAGGGTAACGACAAATACGACATCGTGCGCGTCGGCGTGAACGGCCGGCTGGATACGCTGCAGGCCGCGATCCTGATCGAGAAGCTGGCGATTTTCGAGGATGAGTGCGCGGCCCGCCAGACGATTGCGGCGCGTTACGCGGCGGGCCTGGCCGATGTGGTCAGTGTGCCAATGGCTCCAGACGGCTCGACATCGGTATGGGCCCAATACACGATCCGGCTCCCGGCAGATCGGCGGGCGGCGGTCGCAAAAGCTCTGGAGGCCGATGGTGTGTCCACGAACGTGTACTATCCAAGGCCGCTGCACCACCAGACGGCGTATCGGCATTTCCCGATTTCGGGCAACGGGTTGCCGGTCTCGGAACGGCTATCGGCCGAGGTGTTGAGCCTGCCGATGCATCCGTATCTTTCCAAGGCGGACCAGGATTGGATCATCGCGAGTTTGCGTCGATCTCTGGCGAAGGGGCGGTAGGTTGGGTCAAGCAATTGCGCGACCCAACCTACGCAGCGGCGCTCTGGCAATGCTCCGCGAACCTTTTGACAAATCCAAACGTGTACGCATTATCCCGCAAATCCAACGTGAGCTGATCGACATCGAGATATTGGTCTAGGTAGTGCTGGCGGTAACTGGCAAACAGCCCGCGCATCATCGCGGCACTGAATTCGGGATGGAACTGCAGGCCCCAGATGTGTTCATCGAAACGCGCCGCCTGGATGCCGCTGGCGCCGGCCGCCAGCAGCCTGGCATCGGCCGGCAAGGCCGTCGCGGTCTGCGAGTGGGCCGATTGCACGGCAAACTGCGCCGGCATGCCGGCAAACATCGGGTCGGCGAGGCCATCCGCCGTCAGAGCAATCTCGGACGATCCATATTCCGGGCCGGTTGGCGTATAGTCCACCGTACCGCCAAGCGCATGGGTCAGCAGCTGATGGCCAAAGCACACGCCCAGCATCGGCACTTTGCCACGGTGGCGGCGCACCCACGCTGCCTCGGCTTCCGCCCAAGGCTGCCGGTCGGTGATCATCGCCGCCGAGCCGGTCAGAATGACGCCGCAGAAGGACTCAGGGTCGGGCAAAGGCGCTCCGGCCTCGATGTCGAAGGCAACGAACGCTGACATGGGCATGCCGCTGGCCGCCGCGAACAACGTCTCCTGATCACCGCCGCAGGCCTGGAAAAAACCAGCTTCCATGCGCCGGAACGAGCCGTTGTTGAGGATGGCGATGGGTTTCATGGCGGGATTTATAACTTCCCCGCGAATGCATCCAGGAACAGCTGCTTGGCGTTTGCCTCGGTCAGCGGTACGGGATTGGTCCCCGCCGTTGGGTCAACCACGGCCATCTTGGCAATCAGATCCGCCTTCGAAGTATCGGGCACGCCGAGCTGTTTCAGCGTATGCGGAGCGTCGGTTTCCTTGCGCAGCTCCAGGATCCAGTTCTGGAAGCCATCGAAGCCGCCCTTGATACCCAGCACCTGCGACAGATAATTGATCTTGTCCGTGATCGCCGGGCGGTTCATGACGAGGACGTACGGAATATAGACCGCGTTCGTCATGCCGTGATGGGTGTTGTAGAGCGAGCCCACCGGATGCGACAGCGAGTGGATGGCGCCGAGCCCCTTTTGGAACGCAACCGCGCCCATGGCGGCCGCGCTCATCATGTTGCCGCGGGCATCGATGTCCTTGCCGTTGGCCACGGCACGAGCGAGGTTCTCTTTGACCAGGCGAATGCCCTCGACGGCGATACCGGCCGACATCGGATGATAGGTTGGCGCACAAAAAGCTTCCAGGCAGTGGGCGAGCGCGTCCATGCCGGTGCCCATGGTGAGCTTTGCCGGCAGCCCCACGGTCAGTTCGGGATCGCAGATGGTCACGACGGGCAGCATCTTGGGATGGAAGATGATCTTCTTCTCGTGCGTGTCTTCCTTGGTGATGACGCCGGCGCGCCCGACTTCCGAGCCCGTGCCTGCCGTCGTCGGCACGGCGATGACGGGAGCGATACCTGAAGCGTCGGCGCGTTTCCACCAGTCGCCGATATCCTCGAAGTCCCAGATCGGCCTCGTCTGGCCGGCCATGAAGGCGATGCACTTGCCGCAGTCGAGCGCCGAGCCGCCGCCGATGGCGATGACGCTGTCATGGCCACCAGCCTTGTAGATCTCGAGCCCCGCCGCGAGATTGGACTCAGTTGGGTTGGCTAGCACTTGGCCCCAGATGTCGGCCTCGATGCCGGCCTTTTTCAGGATGGCCTTGGCCTGCTCGATGACCGGGAACTTCATCAGGCCGGGATCGGTAACGATCAGCGGCTTCTTGAAGCCGGCGCCCTTGGCCGCTTCGCCCAGTTCCTCGATGCGGCCTGGTCCAAAGAGGACGCGGGTGGGGTAGGACCAGTTGGTTTTGGCGGGGGTGGAGGTCATGGTGGGAGGCCTTTGTTAGAAAGGAACAGGTAACAGGGAACTGGGAACAGGGGCCCGTGTTCCCTGTTGCCTCAGATCTTCGTCTTCAAATGGAAACTCTTCACCCTGGTCACCGCATCGAAACCCAGCCGTGACAGCGTCACGCCGCGGCCGGTTTCCTTGACGCCGGTCCAGGCGAGGGCGGGATCGAGGTAGTCGCAGCGGTTCATATAGACAGTACCGGTCGCGATCTGGTCGCCCAGGGTTTCGGCCATCGCCGCATCGGCGGACCAGATCGACGCGGTCAGGCCATAGGCGCTGTCATTCATCAAGCGCACGGCTTCGGCGTCGTTCGCAACCGGCATGATTCCGATGACAGGACCGAAGTTCTCTTCACGCATCACGGCCATCTGGTGGTTGACGCTGCTCAGCACCTGCGGCGCCAGATAAGGCGAACCCGCCTCATTGCGCCTGAATCTGCTGCTGTCAATATGCGCCTTGGCGCCGGCGTGGAGCGCGGCGTCAATCTGTCCACGAACGAAATCGGCCGCCTTGCCAGAGATCATCGGTCCAAGCGTGGTTTCGGGATCGAGCGGCGTGTCGAGCACATATTTTTCCGTCAAGACACAGAAGGCTTCCAGGAATTTCGGGTAGATCGCCTTGTCGACGTAGATGCGCTCGACGCCACAGCAGCTCTGGCCGGAATTGAAGAAGGCGCCATCGACGAGATTTTCGACCGCATGGTCGAAATCGGCATCGGCGCGGACGTAGGCCGGGTCTTTGCCGCCGAGTTCCAGGCCGACGCCGCACAGGGTCGCCGCAGCCACCCGCGCGACCGACCTTCCGGCCACGACGGAGCCGGTGAAGGCAACATGATTGATCTTGCCGGACAGGATGACGCGATCGGTCTGCTCATGAGTCAGCACCAGATTCTGGAATACGCCATGTGGCAGGCCGGCCTTGGCGAGCGCGTGCTGGAAATGCTCGCCGACCAGCAGCGTCTTGCTGGAATGCTTGAGGATGACCGCATTGCCCGCCAACAGCCCCGGCCAAATGGAATTGACGGCGGTGAGGTACGGATAGTTCCAGGGCGCCACGACAAAGACCGTGCCAACCGGATCGCGGCGGATGAAACGCTTGAAGCCCTGCTTGGGTCCGACATCGATATCGGCCAGCACTTCGGGTGCTATCGCCGTCATGTACTCGGCCCGCTCGGTAAAGCCGCGGGCGATTTCGTTGGCACCGTAGCGGATCGGACGACCCATCTGCCAGGCCAGTTCCTCGCCGATTGTGGTCTTCATCGCGTTCATGGCGGCCACGGCTTTGGTCAGGATCTTCGCACGCTCGGCAAGGGGCGTGCGCCGCCAGGGTTCCTGGGCGGACGTGGCGCGATCGAGGGCGGTCTCGATGGCGGAGTCGGAGGCGATGGGGCGCTGCGCGTAGACCTTGCCGTCGACGGGGGAAATTATCTGGATGTTCGACATAGGATGGGCCCGGAGTTGCAAGCGTTGGAGTGATAGCTGGCTGAAGGCGCTGGTGCCAGCCTGCCGAGGCCGTTTCAAGTCTCGCTTAGCCTAATACCGCTCAAACCCCCTCTTAAGTTCCCAGTCGGTAATCCGCCGGTCGTATTCGAATTGCTCCCAATCGCCAGTATGGGCGTAGTGGTCGATGACGTCAGCGCCGAAGGCCTCCTTCAACATGGCCGAGCCGCGCAGATTCACTAGCGCCTCCCGCAATGTCTTGGGGATCTCGCGAACGTTGCCAGTGGCCGAGTAAGCGTCGCCCGCGAACACCGGTTCCAGCACCAGCTTCTCCTCGATGCCGCGCAGACCCGCCGCCAGCAATGCGGCCATGGCCAGATACGGGTTGAGATCGGCGCCGCCGATGCGGCATTCGACGCGGATGGCCTTGCTGTCCGCCCCGCACAGGCGGAAGCCGGCAGTGCGATTGTCAAAGCTCCAGATCGAGCGTGTCGGGGCGAAGGTGCCAACCATGAAGCGCTTGTAGGAGTTGATGTAGGGGGCCAGGAAATAGGTGATGTCGCGCGAGTATTTCAATTGCCCGGCCATGAACTGGCGCATCAGCTCGCTCATGCCATGGTCGGCGGTGGGATCGAGGAATTTTGGCTGGTCATCGTCCTTGCCCCACAGCGACATGTGGATGTGCGAGGAATTGCCGGCCAGCCCATAGTCCCACTTCGACATGAAGGTGACGGCCTTGCCCTGCAGATGCGCCATCTCCTTGGCGCCGTTCTTGATGATGACGTGGCGATCGGCCATGTCGAGGATATCGGCATAGCGGACGTTGATCTCTTCTTGCCCCGGCCCCCATTCGCCCTTCGAGCACTCGACGGGAATGCCCGCTCCCGCCAGCCCGTTGCGCAGTGCCCGCATATAGGGCTCCTCCTTGCTGGTCTGCAGGATGTTGTAGTCCTCGATATAGTCCGAGGCGGTATGGGCATTCTTCCAATGCTTGCGGGTGAGGGCCTCGTAGCTCTCGTTGAACAGGAAGAATTCCAGCTCGGAGGCGGCGTAAGCTTTCAGGCCAAGCGCCGAGATGCGGTCGATCTGGCGTTTCAGGATGGCGCGTGGGCTATGCGGAAGATCTTTGTGCGTATGGTGGTCCTGCACGTCGCACAGCACCAGCGCGGTGGCGGTCAGCCAGGGAATGCGGCGCAGCGTCGACAGATCGGGTTTGAGCAGGAAATCGCCATAGCCCTGCGCCCAGCTGGCTGCCTTGTAGCCGGGCACCGGCTCCATATCGATATCGAGCGCGAGCAGGTAGTTGCAGGCATGCGTTTCCTCGTAACCGCCATCGACAAAGAAGCGCGCCGTGAAACGCTTGCCGGTGAGGCGGCCCTGCAGGTCGGTAAAGCAGACCAGCACGGTGTCGATTTCGCCGGTGTCGGTGAGGGCGGTCAGTTCGGCGAGGGAAAGCATGCCTTGCATGTTGCGTAGGACCGTTGGTTGTTGGAACTTGAGCGCGTGTGGAATGCCAAGGGGCCAATGGTGTAGGGGCGGCTTGAGGCCGCCCTCGTTCAGCACAACGGACACCTGTTT
>JANLQJ010000212.1:0-2530 GCA_031367715.1 Hyphomicrobiaceae bacterium
CAGACCCCATTCGAGCCAAACCCCGTGTCGGGGCTAAATCGGGGTCTGACCCCACTTCTGCTAGCGTCGCAGCGTCGGGATGACCCACGTCAATCGCAAAGTGCTCTAGCTGCGCGGCAAGCTCTTGGACGGGCGTACCGCTGTGCGCCCCTTGCGAGCACGAGGCAAACGATAGGTTGGACGGTATAAGACCAAACTTGCGAGAGTTTGCGTGGGTATGTTCAGGCTGGCCGGTCGGTTCTTGCGTTGTGGTGCGTGATAGGCGAGGCTGGGCGCGGTGGCGTTGATCGTCAACGTCGCGTTTTCGAGCATCCCTGAGCTGTGACGTCCTCGAGCCGCCCAATGAGCACGCCGTTTCCCCATCTGATGGCGCCGCTGCGGTTGCGGCACAAGACGCTTCGCAACCGTATCGTGTTCGGCGCACACACCGCCAACATGGCTGTCGACGGGCTGCCGGTCGAGCGCCACCGCGGTTACTACGAAGAGCGCGCGCGCGGCGGGGCGGCCATGATCGTGGTCGAGCCGGTGCCGGTGCATGCGACCGGCGTGCTGACACGCGGCAATTTCCGCCACGACGACGACAGCATCATTCCGCATTTCCGCAAGGTCACGGAGGCCGTGCACGATCATGGTGCGGTGGTGCTGCAGCAGCTCTACAATGTCGGCCAGCATGGCGACTGGGACAATTCGTTCGAGGCATCGCCGTCGCCGTCCGGGTTGCCATCCTACCACGACAGCCACGGCTCGCAGCGCATGTCAGAGGCGCAAATCGAGGAGCACATCGCGGCGTTCGTCGCGGCGGCGGTCCGCGCCAAAGCCTGCGGCTTTGATGGTGTGGAACTGTTCGCGGCCTACAATGCGCTGATCGATCAGTTCTGGACCCCCTGGAACAACCGCCGCGACGATTCCTGGGGCGGAGGGTTGGAAAATCGCACGCGGTTCTCGCGGCAGATCCTGCAGCGCATTCGCGCGGCGGCCGGCGAGGATTTCATCATCGGGCTCGCCGTCTCGATGCAGACCACGCCCGGGCCGGGGTTGACCATGGAGCAGCTGCAGGAGGTCGTCGCCTGGCACGATCAGCGCCAGCTGATGGATTACGTCACCTGCGGCACCGGCAGCTATTTCGAGTTCACCGAGATCATCCCGACCTTCAGCTATGCCGACAAACTGGGCGCGCCCTATGCCGAGGCGCTGCGCAGCGTGCTCAAGCACGCCAAGATGCAGGCCGAGGGGCACATCCGCACGCCCGAGAACGCCGACTACGTGGTCAGCTCCGGCCAGGCCGACCTGGTCTCGATCGTGCGTGGGCAGATCGCCGATCCGCATCTGGCCAACAAAGCCAAGGCGGGCCGTCCCGAAGATATCCGTCCCTGCATTTCCTGCAATCGCATGTGCTGGGGGCGTCGCTACCGCGACTATTGGATTTCCTGCCTGGTCAATCCGTCCGCCGGCCGCGAATTCGAATGGGGCGGCGACCGCTTCGAGCGGGCGGCCAGGCCCAAGCGCATTCTCGTCATCGGCGGTGGCCCCGCAGGCCTGGAAGCGGCGCGCGTTGCTGCCGAGCGCGGCCACCAGGTGACGCTGGTCGAGGCAAGTGCCCAGCTCGGCGGGCAATTCCGTCTGGCCGGACTGCAGCCGCGCCGGCAACAAATCCTCGACCTGCTCAACTGGTACGAGAGCCAGCTCGCCAAGCTGCAGGTGAAGGTGCAACTCAACAGCTATATCGAGCCGGACGAGATCGCTGCCTATGGTGCGGACGACGTCATCATCGCCACCGGATCGCAACCGAGCGCCGGCGGTTTCCAGCGTGGCCTGCCCAGTCAGGATCAGCTGCCGGGCATCGACCGGCCGAATGTGTTATCCGCCGCCGACGTGATGAGCCGCGTCGCCGTACCCGGCAAGCGCGTGATCGTGGTCGACGACGAGGGCAACTGGAAAGGCTGCGGCACGGCCTGGCATCTGGCCGAGAAGGGCCACGAGGTCACGCTGATCGCCGCGCAGGACATGATCGGCGCCGAGATCAAGCGCACCAGCGCCGATTTGCCGTTGCGCCGCACGCTGAAGAAGCTGGGTGTGCGGACCATCACCGAGGCTGGCGTCAAGGCCTGGCACGGTGATGCGGCAACGGTGGTGGATTTTCTCGACGGCTCGGAACGCCGGATCGAGGCCGATGCACTGGTGCTGGCCACCACCAACCAACCTGAGCGCTCGCTCCTTGATGCGCTACCCAAAGGTCGCTCAACAGTCCATCTGATCGGCGATGCCGCCGCGGCGCGCGAAGCCAACGTCGCCATCTTCGAGGCGCGGCGCTTGGCGCTTGGTCTTTGACGATGGCGCTGTTCGAGCCCGGCAAGGGTGTGGCGAAGCGGCCGATGGGGTAGGGGTGGGCCGCGCCCACCCTTGTGGCGCAGCGCAAGGTCAAAACAGGTGGCTGCTGGCTGTTATACCGGCCAACCTATCGTTTGAATTGTGCTCGCAAGGGGCGCACAGCAGTGCGCCCGTCCAAGCGCTTGCCGCCCAGCTAGACGGG
>JANLQJ010000345.1:0-3093 GCA_031367715.1 Hyphomicrobiaceae bacterium
ATGACCTCTGTCACGAACCTTCAAAGTGACAGGTCAAACCATAAGTTGGACGGTATTACCTGATCTGCACGGCCTGCCCGCTCTTTACGCTTTCGGTCGCCGCATCGGCAAGCTTCTGCGCCATCAAGCCGTCATGGCCGTTGGCGCGCGGCTCGGTGCCTTTCTCGATGGCGGTCAGGAACGCCTCGATCTCGTTGCCATAGGCAGCGGCATAGCGCTCGAGGAAGAAGTTCTGCACCACGGCGCCGGTAAAGCCGCCCGCGCCCGCGAACTCGACCGTGTTTTCGTGCACATTGTGCGCGCGCAGCATGCCTTTTGATCCGTGCACTTCCATGCGCTGATCGTAGCCGTAGGTGGCGCGGCGCGAATTGGTGATGACGCAGATCTTGCCGCTGGCAGTGATCATTTGCACCGAGGCGGTATCGACATCGCCGGCCTTGCCGATGGCGGGATCGACCACCGACGAGCCGAACGCGTGTACCGTGACGAACTCTTCGCCGACCAAGAAGCGCGCCATGTCGAAATCGTGGATCATCATATCACGGAACAACCCGCCCGAGCGCTCGATATAGCTGACCGGCGGTGGGGCGGGATCACGCGAGATGATGGTGCAGAGTTCGATCGTACCGATTTCGCCGGCCCGGATGCGCTTTTCCAGCGCTGCAAAATTGGTATCGTGCCGGCGGTTGAACCCGATCATCAACGGCACCTTGGCCTTTTCAACCAGCTTCAGACACGCGATGGTGCGCTCCGCCGTCAGCGAGACCGGCTTTTCGCACAGGATCTTCTTGCCGGCCTTGGCGGCGGCTTCGATCAGATCGGCATGGGTATCGGTCGGCGTGCAGATCAGAATGGCGTCAACGTCCTTGGCCGCGATGATATCCTCGACGCTCGCAACCTTGGCGCCGACCGAGGCGGCCAGCGCCGCCGCAGCCTTGCTGTCGGCATCGGCCACATAGGCGACCTTGGCCTTGGTGGACTTGGCGATGGTCATGCCATGCACTTTGCCGATGCGGCCGGCGCCGAGAACTCCGAATCTAATCATGTATGGTGCCCTTTGGTGTGGCCGCCCGCGCGCGGAATGCCTGTTCCCGATTGGCGCAATTACGGAATTGCTGTTTCAAGCTGGCGAGACTGATAGCGAAGGGGGACGGCGATGTCCATGGCAGGGGGCATGACGTTCAACTCCGCGGTTCCGCGTCCGGCGGCCGGCTCGCGGAACGGGGGGCACTGGACGCAAACAAAGAATTTTACCGGCGATCAGCATCATGTCCCATTCCAAACTCCTTGCCCCAACGTTCCATGGCCTCAAGCAGCGGCCCGAGCGTCAGCCCGCGCTGCGTGAACGCGTACTCGACATGGGGCGGCACACGCTCGTGCACCGTTCGCTGAATGATGCCATCCTGCTCGAGCGCGCGCAGCTGCAATGTCAGCATGCGTTGCGTGACCTGCGGCAATAGCCGGCGCAACTCATTGAAGCGGCGCGGACCGTCTTTCAGATGGAACAGGATGGTCGGCTTCCAGCGCCCGCCGATGACATCGACAGTGGCGGCGACCGGACACCAGGGTTCGGGCATGGGTGAGGTTCCTTGCAGCGATGCCAGGGCAGTATAAAAATTGTGCGTACTTATCGCAAGGAAACCAAGCTGATATGTGGGGTGGATCGCAACAGATCGAGGTCCGCCATGACTGATCGCACTGTCAACGTTCTCATTTTGCTGTCGGCGCTCGGCAGCGGGCTGATTGCCGGCGTGTTCTTTGCCTTCTCATCCTTCGTGATGGGCGCGCTGGGGCGGCTGCCGGCGCCTCAAGGCATCGCGTCGATGCAGTCGATCAACATCGTTGTCATCAATCCGGTTTTCATGACGGTGTTTTTGGGCACGGCGGCGCTCTGTGCGGTGCTCGCCTACTGGGCGGGAACCCATTGGGGCGATCCGCACGCGTTGTGGGTAATGATCGGGGCGGTTAGCTACCTGGCCGGATCGTTGCTGGTGACGATGGCCTTCAACGTGCATTTGAACAACGCGCTGGCCGTGGCCGATCCGGCGAGCGCCCAAGCGGCATCACTTTGGGCCAACTATCTAGGCGCCTGGAATTCATGGAATCATCTGCGAGGTCTGGCGGCCTTTGCGGCCTCGACCGCTTTCATCATCGCTCAGCGCAGCTGAAGTTCACACATTCTCGGCAACGTCCAGCTTGGGAACAGTCGCCGCAACGGGAGCGATCGCTGCAACTGGTGCCTTCACCGCGGCAGCGGCCGGCACGGGCGCAGCGACTGCCGGTGCGTCAGGCTTCTTCACTGGCGGGGTAACCGGCTTGACTGTGGTTGCCTCATGCAACTGCTTTTGTGCCAGCTTGACCGTGGGAAGTGCGCCACCTGCCATGCTGCCAAGTGCACGAGCCAGCAGGCTCGCGCACTCTCTGAATTTCGCCAGATCCGCCACGGCCGCTGCGTCCCGCGGGTCCAGCACTGTTTGCCGGATCGCCTGCAGCGCCAGCATCTCAGGCTTGCTAAGCGTGCGCGCCGAGCAGAGCTGCAACGTCAGGGCCTCGCACTCAGTTGCGGCTTTGTCCTGATGCGCGGCGGTCCAGGATTTACCGGCGGAAGCGATGTCGCCATAGAGGCGGGTAAGGCTATCGGCAGCACGCAGTTGCATCTCCTGGCGCTTGCGCGACTTTGCCCACTGCGTCGCAAGGCCTTTGGCGATGAGCCAGACCAGTAGCGCCCCGACCAGCACCGGCACAAACAGGTTGACGGCCGCCATTACAGCCGGATTGCTGGCCATGTCGGTCAGCAATACTAGAACAACGTCCATGGAACTCGTCCCCCAACGACATTACGCTCAGTTTTGCAGCGCCCCCGGCCCCGGAATGGCGCCCGCAGGACACTTCCCCAGAATGATCATACCTAACACTTCGTCCTTGGTCACGTCCTTGACGTTTGCCGTGCCGACGATGCGACCATTTTTCATCACGCTGACGCGATCCGACAGTTCGAACACGTCGTGGATGTCGTGGCTGATCAGGAAGATGCCGATCCCCGTCTTTTTCAGCTGCAGCGTCAGGTCGGCGACCTGCTTGGTCTCCTGCGGC
>JANLQJ010000367.1:0-8471 GCA_031367715.1 Hyphomicrobiaceae bacterium
AGCACATCGCCAGCAACCTGATGCGCCGCGCGCCCGGTAAGCACTCTATGCGCGTCAAGCGCCGCCTCGCCGCCTGGGATGATAATTACTTGGCTGGCCTCATCACAGGAGCGGGGTAAATTCGTTCATGCGATTCCCCTGCGCGACCGACGAAGAAATTCGTGACGACGTGGCGATGGCGGCCATCGCGCGCCGCTGGGGCACCGTGCCGAACGGCATGCAGGTCGATCCGGCGACGTTTAAGGCGAGACCGACACCGTCCGGAAACTCGGGGCCGAGAAGGCGCTGTTACACAACACCTTGGGCTCGACCTCAGCATCTGCGCTGGCTATCATCGGCGGCGTTTTCGTAGGCCGGCACGGGTTTTCCTGAAACTTCGCCAAAGCTATTGAGCCACCAAGAGAATTGGGATGCTGATCGCCCGCACCAAGGTTTCGCTCCCGGGCCCGAGGAATTTCAGGTCGCCGAGGCGCAGCGACGCACCCAGCACCATTAGGTCGTAGCGTCCGCCCGAAGCCGCGCGCCGGATGGCAATTTCAGGCTGCGAATTCATGGTGGTGAGCGCTTCGACTTGCACGCCGCTGCGCTTGCCCAGGCGGCGCGCGTCAACGAGTACGGACAGTCCTTGCCGGCGCGCCCGGCCTCTCAAAAGATCGGTATCGCCTTGTGTGGCGAAAACGTGCAGCACTGTGAGCCGGCCATTTGTGGCTTTGGCCAGGGCCAGGGCAAGTTCGGTCGCAAGGCGTGCATGTGCAGTGCCGCCCGTCGGCACCAGGATGCGCAGCCCGTTGCCCGGCTCGCAGGTGGAGCGGGATCCGTTCAAAGCGATTGCGACCGGCCCCGCAAACGCATGGATCAGAGTTGCCAGCTGGGCATCAAAGCGTTGGCCGGTATCGGAGAGCGGCTGGTCGATGCCGACAAAGACAATGCTGTATCCCTTCGCCACCTCCTTCTCGATCACATTGGCGGCGGCGGCCGGCTTTGCCTGTACCAGTTCATCCAGTTTCAGTTTTGCCGACCCGGCGCTGTCGCCGTTCTGCTTCGTAGCCGGTGCTTGCTCAAGCACGGAACGCGCGGCGAGCACGACAGTCTCCAGGCCCGGTCGTTGCAACGCGTCCTCAGCACCTTCCGGCGCCGGCAGATGAATGACTGTTGTCAATACCTGCTGACCGGCAGCGAAGGCGCCAGCGAGTTGGGCCGCCAATGTGGCGTTTGGGCTGTCATCGAGATAGACTAGCGCCCGCTCCATTTTGGGTACGGTCTCGTTTTCCTCCGCCTCCTCCTTCTCAAGCCGCTTGGTTTCGTCGTCCCCCATCGGCACGCGCGCCAGCATCCAGCGCAAGGTTGGCGGCATGGCCAGGGTGGTGATGATCGCCATGGCGACGATCATGGTGTAGAGCTGATTGCTGAGCACACCCATGGACAACCCAATGCTGGCGATGATGACTTCGGTCGAGCCGCGGGCGTTGAGGCCCGTGGCCAGCGCCAGGGATTCCCGTCCCGACAAGCCACCGATCCGGCCGCCCGCGAGCGCGCCCAGAAACTTGCCTATGCTTGCAACAAGAACGACGGCGAGCGTATAAGCCAAGAGGGTTGGATCGGTGAAACTGCGCAAATCCATGCCGAGGCCAGCGACGGCGAAGAAGACAGGGCTGAAGAACGCCAAGACAAACCCCCTGAGTTCGCCCTCGATGTGTTCGGTCAGTATCGGCGATTGCCCGACCAGCATTCCGGCCACAAAGGCGCCGAGCGCGGTATGCACCCCGATCATGTCTGTCGTCAGAGCCATCACCAGCATGACAAGCAGTATGGCGGTAATCACCGGAACTTCGATAATTAGGTTGTCGTTGGTCCAGCGGATGATGTTAGCGACGACCCGCCTGCCGATGGTGAAGCTCACCGCCAGAAACAGCGCGGCGCCCCCCACACTTGTGGCGGCAGTAGACCAACTGACAGTGCCATGGGCTGCGATGCCGGCAATGACGGCGATGATCACCCAGGCAATGGTATCGTCAAGAATGGCGGTGGCGAGCATCAGCTGGCCGAGGTCACGCCGGATGGCGCCAACTTCCACCAGCACCATGGCCACGATTTTGACGGATGAAATCGAGAGCGCCGTGCCGAGAAACAGCGCCGTGACCAACCGCGCAGCCGGTATGGGAATGAGCGTGGCAGGCAGCGCATACGCCAGAGCGACGCCGCACACGAATGGCACGGCAATGCCAAATAGCGATGTCGAGATGACGGCGCGGCGCCGGCGGCTGACGAGGCCTAGGTTGGTTTCCATCCCGGTCAGCAGCAGAAGCAGCAGAATGCCGATCTGTGACAGAGCGTCGATCATGCTCTTGAGGGCGGGAGTGCCAGGAAAGAGGGTTTGATGCAGCCCCGGTGCAAGCACACCGAACACGGACGGGCCCAGCACGACGCCAGCGAGCAGCTGCCCAAACAGCGCCGGCTGGCCGATGCGCGCCATGCCCTCGCCGAGCAGCCGACCGATAAACAGCAACAAGATCAACTCGGTCGCGAATATCGCCGTCGTGTGATCTGCACCCATGGCCGGTGCCTATGTACTGCGAAAATGGTCGGCGCGTTCGATGAGATTAATCATTTGTGCTGCAGCTTTTATCGTCAAGGGATGATCGGTGGCTCCGGATCGTGGCAGGATGTACGTTGCCATGTCGCGGATACGGTGCAACTGCCCGTCAGTTGCCTCGGCAAGGAATGTGATCAGTAGATTCTCAAGGGCGATCACGCGAACGCGAAGCTGCGCCAACTCGCTGTTCGTCATGTTAGGAACTACGGCCAGATCAACGCTGGACGCTGGCGCCTCTTGATGGACAACTGCCACCGCGCCGCCCTCGTTGTCCCACCTCGAAAGCGCTCGTTGGCGCACCTTGGCATTTTCCGAGATGTTCGGTTCACGTTTCGGCATGTTTACCAGCCTGTCGTCCTGATCGGTTGCTGTTGTCAGCCAAGAGATTGGCTCCACGCATAAGCAGAACCGGCCCCAATCATGCGGGGGCTTGCCCGATCTCTCAACGCGATGGCGGCGCAATAGTTCCGCCCGGCGTTACAACAGGCTCAATCCGGCGGTGCTCCGCCTCGAGCGGTGCGCAATCTGGCGAAATTGGCGAGTCATGAACAAATTTTGCTTCTAACCCGGCCAAGGATTGGGACACGGGCTGGATCTTCATGCTTGCTTGCTCGTAAGCCGGATAATCTCTCGCGCGATGTCTTCGGGTGACAAAATAAAATCAATGCATCCGGTGGCGATGGCGCTTGCGGGCATGTCCGGCTGGCCGGCGGTCTCGGGTTTTTGCGCGATGGTGATTCCGCCAACGTCTTTGATGGCGCACAAGGCATCGGCGCCGTCGCCATCGTAGCCCGAGACAATGACGGCAATCAGTTGTCCGTCCCAGTTTTCAGTGAGTGAGCGCAGGAATACCGTGATCACGTCGGGCCAACCCCGAGGCTTTGAAATCGGTGTAAGACGGAATTCGCCATCGAGCACGTGCAGATCGCGCTGTGGTGGGATGATGAACACGTGATTTGGCCGGAGATTCAGTCCTTCGGTTATCAACTCAACTGGCATGTGAGTTGTGCGCGGGAGGATTTCGTGCAGGCGAGTGTCGACGGTGCGCAGATGATTGACGATGACAATTGCAACGCCCATGTCGGCTGGGAGATGTTTCAGCAGCCGGATATAGGCGTCGAGTCCTCCTGCCGAACCGCCAACACACACGACTGGGAAATCCTTAGCAGTGTTCATCTGCACCACCTTGCTTCGGACTGAGTAGGCCTGTCGCCTAATCAGGGCAGCTATTACGCCATACGTTTAGCGATCGAGCAGCAGGGCGTTCAATGTCTCAATCACCAACTCGGTTCGACACGGTTTCTGGATGAAATGCGCTCCGGGAAAGACGCCCTGCATCTGTTCCGGCGAATAACCCGACATCACGATGTACGGCAATCTGCGGGCCGCCAGCGCGATGGCAGCTGGGCTTGCACTGACACCGGCCAGATTGGCGTCGACAATCGCCACATCGCAGGCGACGCTCTCGATCAGCGCCAAGGCCTTTTCGAGTTTCCCCGCCACGCCGGCGATCTGAAAGCCAGCATTGATGAGGACGTCTTCCAGACTGAGCGCAATCAGCGGCTCATCCTCAATGATGAGAACGCGGCCAGTGCGTTCTTTATTGTCGGGCATTTGGTGCGGATGCATCGCTGCGTCTGCCCTCCAAAGTGTCGGCAATCGGCGCACTCAATTTCCAAGATAAGCCGCTTTCCCGATAGTCGACCTCGACCGTGCCATCGACTGCGGCCTCAACCATGCGCCCGATCACCATTTGGCCAAAACCCGGGTGGGTCGGTGGTGCAACCTTGGGCCCCCCTTCCTCGAGCCAGCGCATCGTAAACTCGCTCGCAGACACATTGGCGGCCTGCCAGGAAATGTGGACCCGGCCCACGTCGTTCGAGAGCGCGCCGTATTTGACGGCGTTGGTGGCAAGCTCGTGCAGCGCCATCCCGATGCCTTGAGCCTCCGCCGGTGTCAGGCGTGCCGGTGGTCCCATCAGAAGGATGCGTTGCCCTATCAGGTCCTTGAAATGGGCGAGTTGACCTTTGACGAGGTCGGATACTTCGACACCTTGCCAGTTGTTCCTGACCAGTAGATCCTGGCTGGTGGTGAGCCCGTTGATCCGGTCCGTGAGACGCGCCACGAACGTTGCCGGGTCGGCGTGTTTCGTGGTCTGCTGGGCGATGGCCTGCACGACGGCGAGCAGGTTCTTGGCCCGATGATTGACCTCGCCCATCAGCAGTTTGCTGTGCTCCTCGGCGCGTTTCATCTCGGTGATGTCGAGGATAGTGGCGAAGGCGAGCCGTGGCTTGCCGTCGAGGCCGATCTCGGTCGACCACCTGGATTCGATACTGCGCTCGACCTGATCGTCGCCGCGCACGCGGAAAACGATGTTGCCAAGAGGAATGCCTTTGAAGAATTCCTGCAGTGCTGCTTCGACCCGGGGCCGGTCGATAGCGACGACGTGGTCGAGCAGGAGCGGGACCCCGGCGGCGCTATCGACTGCTTCCTCGAGTGGCGACTCATACCCCATGACAGCCGCGAAATTCTCGGCAGACCGAATTCGGCCGCGTGCGAAGTCGATTTCAACGTAGGTCAGCCCTGCTGCGTCCGCTGCATGGCGCAGACGTGCCTGGCTCTCCCGCAGCGTTTCGTTAGCTCTCGCGCGCTCGGTGATATCTTCGATCGCCAGGACGAAAAGCGGCTCATGTTCGGCGGCAGGGGCGAGGCGTTGCCCGTTGAGTATCATGGTCCGTGTGCCGATCTTCTCGAAGGTGTGGCGCACTTCGTAGTCGTCGATCCGATGATTTTCCCGAAGCAGTTCCTCGAGCAGGGTGCGCAACGCCGCGATGTTCCATTGGCCGTTGCCGAGATCATAGATGAGCCGGCCTTCAGTCGACTTCGGATCAACGTGAAACGTCTCGTAGAACGCGGCACTCGCGGTTTTGACGCGGAGCGCCGCATCCAACACCACGAGCGGACTGCGCATGCTGGCGACGATGCTCTCTGCGTAGTCCCTGGCCAGTCGCAGCGAGCCGTTCAGACGGCTGAGCTCGAGGTTACGGCTGTTGAGTTCGTCGTTGACGGTCGCGAGTTCTTCGTTGCTGGACTGGATTTCCTCCTTTGACGTCTCGAGCTCCTCGTTGACGCTCTGCATTTCCTCGTTGGCCGATTGCGACTCCTCATTGGCTGACTGTAACTCTTCGTTCGCGGTTTCGTGTTGCTCGATGACGGCCTGCAGATACTCACGTGTCGCGGCCAGTTCCTGCGTGAGCCGAACGATTTCGTCATCGGTGATCGCTGCGATGTGATCAGCAGGTGTGGCCGCCACGGGACTATCCGCTCGGCGACCATGTGACCCACGCTCCTGCTTGCCATGCTCATCGAAGAGCACCAGGAAACCGCTCTGTTTGGCATCACCGGCCTTGATCGGGATCACCTCGACTGCCAGCTCCCGAAAGCCCTGATCGCTTTTCACGCGTAAGCGCTCCTCGCGCACCGGGCGCCCCTCTTCTCCCGCACGCAGGATCGCAGCTCGCACACCGACGAGCAGTCCCTCGCGTAGCATCTTCAAAAGGTGCGGGCTCGGCGCTCCCGCTGCCGGTGCGAGATACGGGCCGGTATCGCCGCGGAACTGTACGATCTCCATCGCCGCTGAAATAACCACGCCGGGCGGCACGTATTTGGCGAGCAGGATACGCTCCGCCTCTTTTGGCAGGTTGAACCGTGGCAACTCAAAAGGCGCCGGTGCGGCCCTTAGAAACGGATCGGTTCTGCCGCCGCTGAGCGCGGCGCGGAAGGTCAGACCGGGCGCACTTCTACCGGGCCGCCGCTCGAAGATCTTATTGCGTACGTCTTCCACGTCGAACAACGCGCGCGATGCGCCAGCGGTCTCCGACCTGCCGAGCCAAAGGTGGCCGCCCGGCCTCAAAGCGTAATGCAACAACGCCAAGATTTGCTTCTGAAGCACCGGCTCCATGTAGATCAGCAGGTTGCGGCACGAGATCAGATCGACCCGAGAGAACGGCGGGTCGCCCAGCACGTTGTGGCGCGAGAAAATGCAAAGTTCGCGAATGTCCTTGCAGATGCGATAGCCGGCCTCCTCCTTGACAAAAAACCTCTGCAGGCGTGCCGTCGAGACATGTTGCTCGATGCTCGCCGGATAGAGGCCGGTTCTCGCTTTTTCGACGCAACTGCTGTTGAGATCGGTGGCAAACAGCTGCAACGGAACGTCGCTGGCCGCCGCCTCCGCGCACTCGGCATAGACCATGGCCAACGAATAGGCTTCCTCGCCAGTCGAGCATCCCAGCGTCCAGATTCGCACCGGCTCCTGGCGCGTGCGACCCGCAAGTACTTTCGGGAAAACCGTCCGCGCCAGAGCCTCGAAGGAGTCCGGATCGCGGAAAAACGTAGTGACGCTGATGAGGATATCCTGGAACAATGCCTCGACCTCAGCCTGGTCGCTCCGCAGAAAATCCTCGTAGTCCTTCATGGTCGTCATCTTGTGCAGCACCATGCGACGGGCAATGCGGCGCAGCAGCGTGTTCGTCTTGTAGTGGGTGAAATCAACACCCAATGCGCGATGTACAATCTCAGCGATTCGTGCGTGCCCGGACGGCTCCCCGACCGACGCCTCAGGAAGTGCCGGCGCCACGTAGGGATGGCGTGCGATGCGGGCGATCTCGTCCGCGATCTGGTTGGGTGGCAGCACGAAGTCCACACAACCCGAGGCCACAGCACTTCGCGGCATGCTGTCGTGCTGCGCGCTGTCGTTCTGAGCAAAGGTGATACCGCCTGCGGCCTTGATTGCCTCGAGCCCCAGCGTTCCGTCGCTCATGGCGCCGGAAAGCACCACCCCGATCGCTTTGTGCCCGCAATCCTCGGCCAGCGAGGAGAAGAACTGGTCGATCCCGCGCCGGCGTACGTAGCGATCCTGGGGCAGCAGGTGCAGCTTGCCGCCCTCAATGATCATGTCGCGGCCTGGCGGGATCACATAAACATGATCCTGTTCGACCTTCGGCTCATCGTGCACCTCGCAGACCGGCATCGGCGTCGACCGCGACAGAATTTCCGCGAGATTACTCGCGTGATCGGGCGCGAGATGCTGGATAATGACGAAGCTTGCGCCCGTATCGACCGGCAGCGCCCGCAGCAGCTGCGTCACTGCTTCCAGTCCGCCAGCCGACGCACCGACGCCGACTATCGGAAACGGCACACTTGGCTCGGGTTGTTCATCACCCAGATCCATCTCGACGCTCGAATCCGGTCGCGCATCTATCAACGTCGATGACCCCGGGCTGACGGGCGGTGGGTTAGACGCACCTGGCTGATTGGAACCGGGTTTGCTCATGAAAACTGACAATGCACAGGGACTTTCACTTTTTACTTCGACAATTGGCTGGCCCAGCTCAGATGGCTCTCGCGTGCAGTCCTGGCACGTGGCGCTGCAGAACCTCGAAAAACCTCCTCACAGCAACGTGATGGACATCTAACACAGTGCTGCGCGTTTGTCTGTCAGCCACCCGTTTATCGGCAAGGCTCGTGAAAACTCGGGAGTACTCGTAATGATGAAAATCTTGGCGGCAGGGTTTGTTGTTTCGGCGATCACGCTTGGCACCCTTGGGGCATTTGCCGCTGCGATGGAGCCGGCGAAAATGGGCGTCACGTCCAAGGGTAAGGCCTGGACAGACGTGAAAGGCATGACCCTTTACACGTTCGAGAAGGACATCGCCACCAAGTCCAATTGCAACGGCGAATGTGCCACGGAATGGCCGCCGCTTGCGGTCGCCGCCGACGGTAAAGCAGCTGGCGACTGGACCATTGTTACCCGCGACGATGGTTCCAAGCAGTGGGCCTTGAAAGGCAAGCCCTTATATCTCTGGATCAAGGATAAAAA
>JANLQJ010000376.1:0-5503 GCA_031367715.1 Hyphomicrobiaceae bacterium
ACTCTCGGTAGGCATCGGAAGCGTCATCGTCGTGCTCTGCAAGATGATATCGGGTGGGCACCCTGGGGTTGTATCATTTCCACTCGGCAGTCATTTACACACTATAGTGGATAAATTGACGCGACGATATCCGTCAAGCCACTCCGCATGGACATGCGGAAACTGGTGGGGAGGAATGTGCAGAAGTTCAGGCTCGCAAGCGGCCTGACTCAGGAGCAGCTTGCCGAGAAGTCCGGCCACAGCCAGCAGTACATCAGCGGCCTGGAGCGTGGAACCCGCAATCCGACCGTGGTGTCGCTGTTCGAACTGGCTCAGGCGTTGAAGGTGACGCCGGTCGATTTAATCGCCTCAGATCGGAAACGTTGACAGCCTCAGTCAGCAGCAAACCGACAGGCTGGCGTGCTCATCAAGCGGCTGCGGACTCCCACTTCATCCCATAGATTGTTGAGGCAAACGCAAAAAGTGCAAAAACGCTAGAGTCTTGATCGAGCCGCCTGCCAGCTCCTAGACGGGCCATCCGACATGTTCTTTGAAATGCGGCCACTTGCCCAGTACTCAAAGCGAGTATCGCTGAGCCGACGATCCAAATCCGGGTATCACTTGGGAACCATGCGTAGCCGCAATCAAATACGTGCGACAAATTGGCAAGACAGAAGGGCGCGCCGGAGAACTTGGCGCGCTTTTGAAGCGCCATAAAATAGCTACCCCGGTGCTACCCGGTAGCAAAAACGCAACCTCTGGTGTGTTACCCAGATTTTTAAGTTGCTGTTTTTATTGAGAAAAATGGTTGCGGGGGCTGGATTTGAACCAACGACCTTCAGGTTATGAGCGCCAAAAGTAGCGAACGTCCGTGGACGTGCATGGATTCATTTGGACGACTTAACAAGCTGAAGTGCATAGATAAAATAGAATTGATAAATCCATCCGCATCCGAATCAATCCGGGTCGATCCGTGCAGTTTCGGGACCCCAGCGGGACCCCAGAATCACTTGAAATTGTATCGAGGCGCGCCTACTTTTGGACGAACATCAGTTGTCAAAAGTGAGCGTCATGATTGCCAAGTCTCTGACCGCGCGCTTCGTCGAAACGGTCAAAGTCGATCCGAGTGCCAAGCGTGCCGCCTTTCCAGATAGAGCCGTGGATGGCCTGGAACTTCGTGTGTCCGTATCCGGACGGAAGTCCTGGGCGTTTCGCTACGTTCGCAAACGGGATAATGCGCGGCGGCGCGTAACATTGGGGCGCTTCCCGGATATAAGCCTGCAAAAGGCGCGACTCAGAGCGATCAAACTTCGTGTTGAAATCGCTGATGATCGGGACCCCGCAGAAGCGGCTTTTGCCCGTAAAACAGCCATTTCCTTTGCGACGATTGCGGAGGATTGGTTCCAGCGGCATGCCGTGCCGAACAAGGCGCCGCGCTCCGTTTCTGATAATCGGTCGATGTTGGACCGCGATATTCTGCCCGTGATCGGAGCCATGAAAGCGGCCGAGATCCAGAAGCGCGATATTATCAAGCTGTTCGATGACATGATGGGCCGGGTCGATGTCCGGTCGAAGCGGAACCCGACCGAACGGAAACTCACGACACGTCCGAACCGCGTCTACGAGGTCATCCGGTCAATCTGCCGCTGGGCGGTCGGGCGCGACCTGCTCCAGATCGATCCGACCTGGGGCATGAAGCAGCCCCTGAAGACCAACAAGCCGCGCGACCGTGCTCTGTCCCCGGACGAAATTGCAACGCTCTGGACTGCCCTGGATCGCGCGCCGGCGCAGCGCCGCCACGTCCCGGCCGGACTGCCTCGCACGGCCAAGCTGCTCACATCAACGGATCTGCCGATGACGCGACCGACGGCGCTGGCCATCAAGCTTGCACTCGTCACCGGACAGAGGATCGGCGAGGTCTGCGGCATCGCCGAAGAGGAACTGACCACTGGTGGTGAGCGTCCAATCTGGGTGATCCCGCGCAGCCGCACCAAGAACAGCGAGCCCAACCGGGTGCCACTGTCGCTCTTGGCGCTGAAACTCATTGGCGAAGCGCGCGCTCTTGCAGGCGAAAGTCCCTGGCTGTTTCCGGGACCGACCGGCGAGGCGACGCAATCGCATTCGGCGACGCGGGCGCTGGAACGCTCCCGCAAGGCCATCGGTCTGGCGCATTTCCGTATTCACGACTTGCGCCGCACCGCCGCCACCGGCATGGCCGAACTGGGCGCCAGTTCGCACACCATCGGCATGGTGCTCAACCACATCTCGGTCCGGCGCGGCACGGTGACGAGCGGGGTTTATATTCAGTACGGCTACGACAAGGAAAAGCGCGAGGCGCTGGAGGCCTGGGGGCGGCGGTTGGAGGAGATCATCGCCCCGGGGCAGGTCTCAAGTCTCGAAAAGCAACCGGCACATATGCAATCGGTGGGCGCGACAGAAATTGAGCATTGACCTGGCGGGTATCAGATATGGGCAAGACGCTGTCGCCGGTCCCCCGGCCGAACGCGACCGGCCTTGACCCCAGCCCTCGGGCGGCAGAAGTGGCCCTGTAACGGGTGGCCACTAAAGCCAGACCAGACCTGCTTGGGCCGTGCCATGCTGTCGGGGGCGACCCGTTTCCGCAACCCAATTGCATGCGTGTTTCTATCGTTTTGATCGAATCGTCAATGTAGTCGGGGCGCGACAGCGCGCCCAAACATATACAAAAATCTTGCTATATCATCGAATTATCGATATGTTCGGGGAATGATTTCGCTCGAAACTTTCCTCGACAGCCGGCTCTCCTTGGGGCGCGCGACCTTCGCCAAGGCCGAGGCATTGAGCGCACTTGGGCAATCGTCCCCGGCTTTCCTGGCTGCGAGCGAGCGGCTGATCAAGAAGCAGCGGCTCGTCTCGCCCAAACGCGGCTTCTACATCATTCTGCGGCCGGAAGACCGTGTCGCCGGAGCGCCGGAGCCAGCCCGATGGATCGGCCCGCTTATGCATCACCTCGGTATCGATTACCGCATCTCGCTCCTTCGCGCGGCGGCCTTCCACGGCTCGTCCCACCAGGCCGCGATGGTGTTTCAAGTGATCGCACCCAAGCAGATTCAGCCCATCGTTATCGGTCGCCACAACGTCCAGTTCGTCTATCAAGCCGCAGGTGCCTTCGAGACCGTCAACCGCGAGCCATGGCTTGATACCCTCAAGACCGAAGCCGGCTTTGCAAAGATCGCTGGTGTCGAGCTGACCTTGCTCGATGGCGCCCGCTACTTCCATAGGGCTTCCGGTATCAACGGGCTGGCCCAAATCGTTCGCGACATCGGCGCCGAAGCCGCTGGCGGCAAGCTCTCAGATGCGGCCAAGGGCTATGAGAACTCTGCGGTGCGCCGTCTCGGATACCTCCTCGATCACTTCGGCCACGGCCGCCAAGCCCGTGCCCTCTTGCCGTATGCCGCTAAAGCCAAATCGCTGAAGCCGCTCGACCCGTCGGTGAAGGCACTCGCGGCGCTCAGGCGCCAGTTGCCTGAAACCGATTCGACATGGAAGCTCATCCTCAACGAAATCGTGGAGACTGACGCTTGATCCCGAACGCCTATCTGCACGAATGGAGCGCGCAGGCACCTTGGCCGGACCCACGGCAGATAGAGCAGGATCTCATTATCTGCCGCGCGCTCTGCGATCTCTTCAATGCGCCCGAGGTGGCTGGTGCCGTCGCTTTTCGCGGCGGCACGGCCATCAACAAGTTGCTCTTTCCTAGCCCGCTCCGCTACTCCGAAGATATCGACCTCGTTCAGATCAAGGCCGGTCCGATCGGCGAGACCATCGATGCAATCCGGTCGGCGCTTACATGGCTGGGCAACGTCAAACGCGGTCAGGCCGGACACTCCATTCACCTCGTTTTCCAATTTACGCCAGAGGCGGACACAGCGGCGAAACTCAAATTAAAGGTCGAGATCAACACCCGCGAGCACGAACCGCTGCTAGGGATCAAGGCCTATCCGTTCGCCGTCCAGAACCCATGGTTCACCGGCAAGGCCAAAATCCAATCCTACGAGCCGGAGGAACTCTTTGGCACCAAACTGCGCGCGCTTCTCCAGCGTCGCAAAAACCGGGATCTCTTCGATCTGAATGAAGGCCTGGTCCAACTCGGTCTTGATGCTTCCAAAGTGATTGCATGCTTCGACCACTACCTGGCTCACGAGGGCGTTCGCATCACGCGAGCGAGCGCCGAGGAACGCATGCTGCAAAAGCTGACGCGCAGCCTGACAGAGGATATCGCACCGCTTCTACCGCCCGGCGTCGTATTCGACGACACTGCCGCAAGGACGGCCTTCGAGCGCGTCTGGTTCTCGCTCATCGCCCTTATCAACGGTGATCCGTGGAAGACATCGGCTGCGGCTATCGAGGAACTGCGTAAGTCTCATGGCGCCGACTTCTTGCGTACGCCGCCGGCATGATTCAATTCCTGGCAACTCATGGCCGAAGCGTGCGCTCTGGCGGGCGACAGTCCATGGCTGTTTCCGGGGCTGACAGGCGAGGCGACGCAATCGCATTCGGCGACGCGGGCGCTGTAACGATCCCGCAAAGCCATCGGTCTGGCGCATTTCCGCATTCACGACCTGCGCCGCACCGCCGCCACTGGCATGGCCGAGTTGGGTGCCAACTCGCACACCATCGGCGTGGTGCTCAACCACATCTTGGTACGGCGCGGAACGGTGACGAGTGCCGTCTATGTTCAGTATGCATACGACAACGAAAAATGCGAGGCGCTGGAACAGCAACAAATGCCGCCCGCGCAGTGTTCAAGACGCGTTGGGATCACGGGCTTTCGGCTTTCGCGCAGCCCGGCGCAGCCCGGCACCTTCGGCCAGCTCAATCACGCGCTTTAACTCATTGCGCTCGTCGTCGGACAGCCGTTGGCGGCCGGCATCCAGTTTCTCGCGCCAGCGCGGACCAACGTTCCAGGCCTCCAGCCAGGCCTCGCCAAGCTCAAGCGGCCGCCGCTTGGCTGTTGCCGTGATCAAGGTGCCGGCTTGCACAATGTCTTTCTGCGCCTTGATCTGGTCCCGGCGCTCGACGGCGACAATGAGCTTGTGTACGGCGTAACGCTCCGCCCTCGGGAGCGTGACGGGAACACCGCCGCCAAACAGCATCACAGATCGTTCGGGCTGGTGGATGAGAAATTCCAGATGCCGCAGTGGTTGCGCACCAGAGCCCGCCAGCGCCTTCATTTTCGCCGGTTTGCCTATGTGATCGTCACTGCCGCGATTGGGTGTCAGGAACTCCACCTTGTATCCAGTCTTGGTACTGTATCGCGACGTGACGAACGGGTCGCTGATGTCCGACACCTCGCGGAATGTCGGATCGATCGTTCGCAGCACAAGCAGCGGATGCTCCATGCTCTCACCAATATTCTCGGACACGCCCCAGAACTGCGCGAAGTCCGCATCGTCGGTGCGCACCCACGCCCCCGGGAGCCGGATGCCGAGCGGCCCGGCATAGCACGGGTTGGCCCGCGATCCAACCAGCACGCCGCGCCGCC
>JANLQJ010000224.1:0-3249 GCA_031367715.1 Hyphomicrobiaceae bacterium
AATCGCCAAGTCGTAGCGGCCGTCTGCCCGATGTCACGACTTGGCGATTTCACGACGTCACGTCTTCTACTATCCCTAAACCTCAACCGTCTCGATCGCGCCCTTGTTGATCATCAGCGCCAGCCGTCCCGCCTTCAGATCCAGCGCGCGCTTACCGAACAGATCGCGCCGCCAGCCCTTCACCGCCAGAATGTCCGGCTCGGCCTCGACCGCCAGGCGCTCCAGATCGTCGCTGGTGGCGATCAGCTTGGTCGCGACCTTATGTTCGGCGGCGGAGGCTTTCAGCAGCACTTTTAGCAGTTCCAGCACAGCCAATGCCTCGACCGGTGGCGGCGTGCCGCGATCCAGCGGCGGCAGCGTCGAGGGATCGCGCCCCAAGCCGCGCTTGATCGCCTCGATCAGCTCAGCGCCGCGCGCCGAACGGGCAAAACCGTCATTGATGGTGCGCAGTTCGCCGAGTTCCTCGATGGTTTTCGGCATCTGGTTGGCGATGTCGTAGATGGCGTCATCCTTGAGGACGCGTCCACGCGGCACGTTCTGGCCCTGTGCGGTGCGCTCGCGCCAAGCCGCAACCTCCATCAGGACGCCGAGCGCCTTTTTCGAGCGCACGCGCAGTTTCAGGCGCTGCCAGGAATTATCTGGATGTTGATCATAGGTCAGCGGATCGGTGAGGAAACCCATCTCCTCGTCGAGCCAGCCGGAACGGCTGGTGCGCGCCAGCTCGGCGGCCAGGTGCTCGTAGACCGGGCGCAGATAGGTGACATCCGATAGCGCATAGACGAGCTGCTTGGGCGACAGCGGCCGGCGGCGCCAGTCGGTGAACTGCGAGCTTTTGTCGACATCGGCGCCAACGATGGTTTTCACCAGATTGGAAAAACTGATGCTATCGCCAAAGCCGCACACCATGGCGGCCACCTGGCTATCGAACAGCGGTTTGGGGATGATCTTGCCGAGCAGGAAAATGATTTCCAGGTCCTGCCGGGCGGCATGGAACACTTTGAGAACGGCGGGGTCAGCCATCAGCGTAAAGAACGGCGCAAGGTCCAGGCCCGGCGCCAGCGGATCGACCAACAGCTCGTCGCTGCCGCCCGCCATCTGGATCAGGCACAGGTCGGGCCAGAACGTGGTCTCGCGGACAAACTCGGTGTCGACGGCGACGTAAGGGGCGTTGGCGAGGCGGCCACAGGCAGCGGCCAGCTCGGCGGTGGTGGTGATGACATGCATGGCGCGCCGTATAGCTGATTGTGCTGCGGGTGTCGTGTGAGAAAAGCGCCAGTGGTTGTTTGCCCGGATCGCTGTGGCGATGCTATCGGCCGGCGCTGAGCGGCGCTGGCCCGCGGGCCACGGCACAAGGCCAAGGAGGGCGATTTGCCGGCCGCCCCGCGCCATGACGACGACGCCATGATCGCGACGTTCAAGCCGCAAGCGAATTGCCTCGGCGGTCCCCCCTTCCCCCGAGCCGTCCGACCCGATAGTCTGCCTCCAGTCCCTACCTGCCGCCGTCTTGGTTGGCCGTGCCCGCGACCCTTCGCGGTGCTGGGACACGAACACGACTGTCACGCTTACCGGAGCATTCCCCATGGCCAAACCCCCGACACTGACGACGACGGCCGGCGCGCCGATCGCCGACAACCAGAATTCGATCTCAGCCGGCCCGCGCGGTCCGCTGCTGCTGCAGGACTACCAGCTGCTGGAAAAACTCGCGCACCAGAACCGCGAACGTATTCCCGAGCGGCCGGTGCACGCCAAGGGCTGGGGTGCGCATGGCACGCTGACCATCACTCATGACATCAGCAAATACACGCGCGCCAAACCGTTCGAGAAGGTCGGCAAGGCGACGCCAATGCTGGCCCGTTTTTCGACTGTCGCCGGTGAACTGGGCGCCGCCGACGCCGAGCGCGACGTGCGCGGTTTCTCGTTGAAATTCTATAGCGAGGAAGGCAACTGGGATCTGGTCGGCAACAACACGCCGGTGTTCTTCGTGCGCGATCCGTTGAAATTCCCCGACTTCATCCACACCCAGAAGCGCCACCCCAAGACCAACATGCGTTCACCCACCGCCATGTGGGATTTCTGGTCGCTCTCGCCGGAAAGTCTGCATCAGGTGACCATATTGATGTCGGATCGCGGCCTGCCGATCGGCGTGCGTCACATCAACGGCTACGGCTCGCACACCTACGCCATGATCAATGCCAAGGGCGAGCGGCATTGGGTGAAGTTCCACTTCAAGACCCAGCAGGGCCATAAGCACTGGACCAACGCCGAAGCGGTGCAGGTCGTCGGCAAGAGCCGCGAGTCGACGCAAGAGGATCTCTACTACGCCATCGAGAAGGGCGACTTCCCGAAGTGGAAGATGCAGATCCAGGTCATGGCCGAGCGGGACGCCGAGACGGCCAAGTTCAATCCGTTCGATCTGACCAAGGTCTGGCCGCATACGGACTACCCGATGATCGACGTCGGCGTGCTGGAGCTCAATCGCAACCCGGCCAACTATTTCGCCGAAATCGAGCAGGCTGCGTTTTCGCCCTCGAACATCATTCCCGGCATCGGCTTTTCGCCCGACAAGATGCTGCAGGCCCGCGTCTTTTCCTATGCCGACGCGCACCGTCACCGGCTCGGCACGCACTACGAAGCGCTGCCGGTCAACGCGCCGAAGTGCCCGGTGCATCACTATCATAAGGATGGCGCGATGCGGTTCTTCGACAACAACACCGCCAATCCGGACGCCTATTACGAGCCCAACTCGTTCAGCGGCCCGGCCCAGGCGCCGGAATACCGCGAGCCGCCGCTGAAGATCTCCGGCGACGCCGATCGCTTTAACCACCGCGACGGCAACGACGACTACGGACAACCGCGCGCTTTGTTCAACATCTTCGATGCGGGCCAGAAGAGCCGACTGTTCCTGAACATCGCCGAGGCCATGTACGGCATTCCCGAGGCGATCGCTGAGCGCCAGCTCGGCCACTTCGAAAAAGTCCATCCCGACTATGCCGCTGGCGTTCGCAGGGCCCGCGCGACCATGACCGAAGCCAAGGCCGCCGAGACCGCCCAGCAGCAGTCGACGGGCACCGGCAAGAAAGTCGCTGCCGAGTAGGGCGGCCGCTAGGGCGGTTTGCACCTCATCTGCATCAGCGGTGGCCGCAGAAGTGGGGGGGAGGCCCACAACAGGCCCACCCCCGGGGGGGGGGAAAAAAGGGTGGGGACCCCCCAGGGCAAAGGTGGGGTGTGGGGGTGGTGCGACTCAAAAGA
>JANLQJ010000230.1:0-7437 GCA_031367715.1 Hyphomicrobiaceae bacterium
CAGGACGTACGCGGTAAGCCTCTGTTTCAAAGCACTGTTTCCGAATTGCCAACTGCTGCAGGTCCCGATGGTTGGACAGGTCCCGGCCTTCGCCGGGATGACGAAAAATCGGAAACCATTTGAATGAGTCAGAACACTAGCGCCCCAGCGCTGCGAGCTGCGCGTCGATCCAGGCGAGGTCTTTCTTCCACACTACGTTGTCGGGCGAGAGCTTAGCCAGCCGGGCGCTGATCTCGCGCGCGGCGGCCAACTCGACCCGTGCCGTAGCCTTGTCGCCGGACTTGCTGGCCACGTCTGCCACCTTCATTTGGCTCACGGAGAGATCGCGCTGCCATCCGGCATTGCCGGGGTCGGACCTGGCGAGGCGGTCGGCGATGGCGAGGCTGTCGCGATAGGCCTTGAGCGCGCCGGTGAGGTCGCCCTGGGCCACCAGCACGTCGCCGGTCTTGTCGTACGACACCGAGAGATCGCGCTGCCAGCCGGCATTGCCGCGGTCGGACTTGGCGAGGCGGCCGGCGATGGCGAGGCTGTCGCGATAGGCCTTGAGCGCGCCGGTGAGGTCGCCCTGGGCCACCAGCACGTCGCCGGTCCTCTCGTACGACACCGAGAGATCGCGCTGCCATCCGGCATTGCCGGGGTCGGAGCTGGCGAGGCGGCTAATACTCTCCTGCCTACTCTGATAGGCCTTTAGAGCTTCAGGTAGATTGCCCTGAGCTACTAAAACATTGCCAATCCGTTCGTTGCTGATGCCAAAGTCAAACTGCCATCCGGCATTGCCGGGGGCGGACCTGGCGAGGCGGTCGGCGGCGTTCTGGCCCAGCCGGTACTCGGCCTTGGCAGGCTCCAGCTGGCCACGCGCGGCAAGAATGTCACCTAAGCCGAAGTGCGCCCATATCAGCGAATCGTCGTCGGTGCCCAGCTTGCCCAAGGCGAGCACGCGCCCGTAGCCGCGTTCCGCTTCGGCCAGTGCGCCAGCCTCACGCTGAAACCAAGCGTTCTGAAACATCCCCTCCACATCATCCGGGTCCAGCCTAGCCGCCTCGGCGTACAACTCCCGCGCCTTGCCCGGCTCCGCCACCTCCGCAATGGCGGCGGCTTCGCGGTAGGCCTTGGCGCTGGCCTTGGTCTCCGTCGCCGCCCGCCGCTTCTTGGCCTCCGCCGCCGCAATCAGCAGCGGCACGGCTTCGGCGCCTTTGCCGGCCTTCAGCAGCTCGTTGGCCTTGGCGTAGTCGCCGTCGCCGGCGGCGACCTGTTGCTGGATCGAGGTCAGCGTCGCCACCAGATTGTCCGCGGCACCGGGCGTGGCGGCGGCGGCCGGGTTGGCGGCGAGCATCTTGTCGGCGATGGCGCGGATGGCGGACAGTTCGGCCGCGTTCTGGACGAGGACCGTGCCCTTTTGTTGGCTGTCCCACGAGAAATAGCCGCCGATGGCCGCCACGGCCAGGAACAGGGCGGCCACGGCCGTCCGTATCCAAGAGGCCCGTGCCGCCGCCCGGCGGGCCCGCCGATAAATGTCGTCGGCGTTATCGAAGCCGAGCAACCCCGCCACTACCTTCGCCAGGCCAAGCTCGCGGCCGTCGCCGCTATCGCGCAGATCGGGGCCGAGGATGGTCATCGGGCGCTCGCCGACGGTACCGTCGGGGTCGAGCGCAAGACGCAGGGCGGGCGGGAAACTGGCCGGGGCTGCGCCCTCGATGATGACCGGGATCACCGGCCGCCTAGGATGGCGATGGCGAAACAGCCGCACTTCCTCGTTGACGTTGACGCTGGCGGCCGACGCGCTCGAACACAGCACGATCAGCGCTCCCGAAAGATCGAGGGCGGCGATGGTTGCCTCGGTCAGCGAGTGCCCGCCGGCGAAGTTGCCGCGATCGAGGAAGACCGGCCGCAGCGTCTTGGGCACGGGCCTCAGCCGCGTCGGGCGACCAACGAGGTCGCGCTCGATCCGGAAACCCTCCAGGCGGCCGTGCAGCCACCGCGCCCATTTTTCGTCAGCATGAGCATAGGAGAGAACCGCGCGATACTTCAGCAGAACCAGACCAGCCATGTGCCGCCCCCACCCGCAGGCCGGTGTTGAGCATAACCGCGTATCGCCGCACAGGCAATGTGGAGGTGTGGGGACATGATGCTCATCTTGGCCGGACAGACTCTGCCGTTCCGTTGCAGCCATCGGCCGGCCAAGCTGAGCATCATGTCCCCAACCCAACCCTTCTTGCCGACTCACCCACCCCCGGGCTAACCCATCCTTGCCGCCCACCTGAGCCTTATTGGCGTCACGATGCGGCAGCACACAACCCTGTCGTCGCTGGAAACCCCTTGAATGCCAAGTCTGGTGCGCTTTCTCGTGCTGTTGAGCACCCTGATCGGCTTGGTGGTCGGCGGGCTCTATGCCATGGCGACCCTCTATGAACCCCCGACCAGCGAAGTGGTGAAATCCGTCCATGGCGTGTCGATCCGCAAGCAATAGGTGGCACCGCCACTGGGGTGCCGTTCTGCTGGCCCGTCTGCTGGCCCGTCTGCTGGCCGGTCTCATGCTGGCAACTTGTCCGCTGGCGGCGCTGGCACAGAGCAATCCGCCGGCGCCGCTGAACGAGCCGGCGTTGCCCGCGGCCATGCCCGAGCCGGTGGAATCGAACACTCTGGCCCCACCCGATGCGGTCGAAAGCGGCCAGCTCGCGCCGTTGGGCCCGGTCGATAGCGGCCCGCCGGCGCCCGCCGTGGTCGCGCCGGGGTTGGCGCCGGCCGCGGTCACGCCCGCCCAATCGGCACCATCGGAGGCCGGTTTCGGCGCCGGCGTCTGGCAGGGCGTCACCGCCGCCGAGGCCACCGCGCTGCTCGCCAAGGCCGACGTGCCGCTGCATTCGCCGGTGCTGGCCGGGCTGTGGCGCCGGCTCATGCTGACTGGGGACGCCCCCGCCGGAGCCGAGCCCGGCCAGTTCCTGGCTCTGCGTATCGACGGCCTCTACCGCGCCGGCCTGCTCAAGGACGCGGCGCAGCTGATGGTCAACCTGCCGAAATCGGCCGATCCGTTCGAGCAGGTGGCCGCCGCCCGCGTGCTGCTGGCGCTGGGCGACGACGACAAGGCCTGCGCGCGCGTTCGCACCCTGCCGATCAGTGGCGGTCCGCTGAAGGGCCGCGCCCGCAACGACGCGCTGTTGATGGTCGCGTTCTGTGCGTCGCGCGACAAGCAGCCGAACCACGCCAGCCTGGCCGCCGAAGTGCTTCGCGACCAGAATTTCGCCGAGCCGCTGGCGCTGGCCGTGCTCGATTCGATCGCCGAGAGCAAGACACCGAAACTGCCGCGCGCCGATAACTTGCGCGTCATCGACTACAAATTCCTCTCGCTGCTCGGTCATGTGCCGGTCGAGCGCCTGATGCCGCGCGCCACCCCCGATCTGCTGGTGGCGGTCGCCCGCGATTCCGCCGCCGATCCCGCGGCGCGCCTGCTCGCCAGCGAGGCCGCCGCGCGCCTCAACGCCTTCGACGATGCCGATCTGGCCGCCGCCTATCGCGCCATGGTGTTCCAGCCGCAACAGCTCGCCAACCCGCAAGCGCGCACCGTCGGCGCCGAGCCAACCGCCACCGACGGCGCGCTGCGGCGCGCGCTGCTGTTCCAGGCCGCGGAGAAGGAGACCGCGCCCGCCCGCAAGGCCGAGTTGATCCGTGCACTGCTCGATGCCGCTCGCCACGAGGCCATCCTGATGCCGGTCGCCCGTATCGCCGCGGTGCTGGTGGATGGCTTGCGCCCAACGCCCGATCTCGCCGGCTTCACCGAGCCCGCCATCGAGACCTTGCTGGCGGCCGGGCATTACGACCACGCGGTCGGCTGGACGCTGTCACCGAGCAGCGCCGGCCCGGCTGGCAATCCACTGCTGCATTGGCTGACGCTGACCGACATCGCCGACGCCGAGGAGCATGTGCCGCACGGCTCGAGCATGAAATATGCCGAGGATTTGGCAATTGCCGGCGCGCTGTCGCCGGTGATGATACAGCGGTTGGCGACGGTGCTGGACGCGCTCCAATATCAGGTGCCGATCCCGATCTGGGAAGGCGCGCAGAGCGCAGCCAAGTCAGCGACCAAGGCGGATCAGGGCCATCTGCCCGAGACCGGCCTGCTGCCGAAACTGCAGGAAGCCGCCAAGGCCAAGCAACTCGGCCGCACCGTGCTATTGACCGTTGCCACTATGGGTTCGGGCGCTGCGACCAGCGCGCATACGGTGGCGCTGGGCGAGAGCATCAAGGCGCTGCAGGCGGCGGGGCTGGAGCCCGACGCGCGACGGCTCGGTTTCGAGGCCGTGTTTGAAGCCTGGCCGCGAAGGGCTGGGACTTGAGGTCGTTCCTGTCGGGGGCATTACACCATGCTGCGACATGCACTGTCGGTGAAAGGCAGGTTCTTGCTCCGGCTCTGTTCGAATAGCCTCGGTGCCAGATCCTGCCCCTCGTCAGTCGCTGTTGCCTCGCCGCTATCGCGGCTCGGGCGACATCTTCTCCCCTCGCAAGAGCGTGGGGAGAAAAAAAGAGGGTTCGGTCTGCGGTCACTTGCAGCGTATATGCAACTGGGGTTGCGGCGTGAGTGATCAAACCCCCGACCCCACCGCCGTTCCCGACTTCCTTGGCCGCATGAGCGCCGAGCGGGGAGCCGCCGCCAACACCCTCGACGCCTACGGGCGCGACCTTGGCGAGTTCGTCGAATTCCTGGCCGAAGACAACCTGGCACTCGCCGCCGTCACGCCCAAGCACATCAAATCCTATCTGCATCACCTCGATGATCTCGGCCTGGCCGCTTCCTCGCGCGCGCGCAAACTCTCGGCCATCCGCCAGCTGTTCCGTTTCCTGGAGGCGGAAGGCCGCATACCAACCAACCCGGCCGAAAACGTCACCGCGTCCGCCAAGGGCCGCACATTGCCGCGCACCCTGAATGTCGCCGAGGTGGACCGGCTGCTGGCCGCCGCCCATGCGCGCATCGCGGCCGCCTCGCAACGCGAGCAGTTGGGCGCGCTGCGGCTGAGGGCTCTGCTCGAACTGCTCTATGCCACCGGTATGCGCGTGACCGAACTGGTCTCGCTGCCGCGCCGCGTTCTGGCCGGCGATGACCGTGTCCTGACCATCAAGGGCAAGGGCGGGCGCGAGCGCCTGGTGCCGTTGAACGGGCCGGCGCGCGAGGCGGTGGCCGCTTATCTCGCCGAGGAGGCCCGCCGCTCATTGCCGAACCACGTCGCATCGAAATGGCTGTTCCCAGCCCATAGCGATGCCGGTCACGTCACGCGCCAGCATCTCGGACACTCACTGAAGGCGGTCGCCGAAGAGGCCGGCCTCGATCCCGAACGCGTCAGTCCGCACGTCCTGCGCCACGCCTTCGCCAGCCACCTGCTCGACCGCGGCGCAGATCTGCGCGCCGTGCAGCAGCTCTTGGGGCATGCGGATATCTCCACGACGCAAATCTATACCCATGTGCTGGAAGAGCGGCTGAAGGCGCTGGTCAACCAGCATCATCCGCTGGCAAAGCTTGGCAAGCCGTAACGCTGGCAAATGTCAGGTCTCGCCAAAATGAAACACCGGCGCACGGGTCGGAAACGGCAACCGCTTGCCCTCGGGGACGAGATAGGCGTGCTCGCGCTTCACAGTCAGCACATCGCACAGGCCATCGGTGATGATCAACAGTGGCGCGTCCTTGGGCACGTCGGTGGCGGCCTCGATTTTGTGGATTGCCGGCATCAGCACGGTGCCGCCTCGGCCGCGCACGTCGACTTTGCTCAGCAGGCTCTCGGGCTCAATGTAGCCCATGTCGTGGATGCCAGCATCGCACTGGATGACGCGCACCAGCGGTACCTCTCTGCTCATCGCATAGCTGGCGATAGCGCCGAGGCCGCGAGCCAGCAATTGCGGCTCCATGGAGCCGGAGGTGTCCAGTACGACGCAAAACGTGCGCGAGGCCATCAGCTCGGGCGGGCGTAGGTAGACCGGGCGCGGAATATCGGGCGTGGACGATTGGCGGCGGCTGGCGCGTGCAAAACTGCGGCGGGCCTCGATGGGCGGGAAAAAATTGTCTAGCCATTGGCCGAGCTTGACATCCCACGGGATCGGCGGCTCCAGGATGGCGCGGATTTCCTCCACCAGATCGCCTGGCAGCAGGCCGCGCCCCGCCGTCTGGTGCAGATCGAGACCTTCGCGCAAGGCGCGGCGATAGAAGGTATCGAGATCAGTCCCGGCACCGGTCCACCAGGACGGCGGGCGTTCGGACAGTATGTCGCCGAGACCGGCGCCACGCAGGGTGCCGGCCTTCTGTAGTCGTCGCATCAGGCGCAAGTCCGAGACGATGCGATCGTAAACGGCCTCGGCGGACTCCTTCTCGAAGCCCAGCTCCATATCGAGCATCAGCGTTGGCGTCGGGAGTTCGCCCACGCCCATCTCGATCAGCCAAGCATTGATGACGTAGTCGCAAGCGATGTTCCACAAGAACGGATCTCGGCCCTGGCGGCGCGCTTCGTGGCGCAGGCCGACATGCAAGAGCTCGTGCGCCATCACGAATTGCAGGCCAGCATAGGTGACGGGGAATTTCGGGTTGACGTAAATCTTCCGCTCTTCCGAACTTACGGCCGCGATGGCGATGTCGTGCAACTCGCAGATGCCTGCGTCCTCGACGATCTCGAAGGCGGCGGCCAACGCAGCCAGCAGCGGGTAGCTGGCGACGAACCAGGAGCGGGCCCGCTCGGCCAGCGAGTTGGCCTTCTTGGTCGGTCCACGCGCGGTGTTGCCCGCCGTATCGACTGCCTGCCGGATCGCCGAGCGGATGCCATCGGCCAGCGCGCCGGAATGCAACTGCCGCACGAGCATGCTGAACGCTGGCATCTCGGGCGCTACGATCCAAGTCGGCTGTCCGTCGCCGGCTAGGCCACGGTGGCCGTAGCGCTGGCGCGCGTCCTTCAACTCGCCGGTCAGATTGCGGGCGATGTCCTCGGCCGTTTTGCCCGGCGGAACATCCTCGGGGTAGTCGAGCGATTCGGGCCGCTGACTAACGCCGAAGTGGCGCAGCAGTTCCGTCGCCGCCAGCTCGCAGGCATAGCGCCACAGCTCGTCCTCGCGCCGTGGATCGACATGGTTCAGCGCCACATGCAGCAAGGCCTGGCCAATCACCGCCACCCATTCCGCCGGCGTGCCGCGCTGCCAAGGATTGAGCTCGATCTGGATCATCGGCTTGGTCTTGTCGTAGCTCTGCGACACCAGGATGCGCGCCCAGCCAGTCTTGGGGAACGGCTGCTTGGGGGCGGCCGTGACATAGGCGAGGGATTGCAAGTAGCCGAGCAGCGGATGCTGCGTGACAGCCTTCTGCCCCGCTTGCAGGAGTTCGAGATTTTCCTTCGGGATGCGGGGCGGTTTGGCCATGGAGATTCTATTCAATGTCCTTACAAAGACCGATTGTGGCGTAGGGGCGGGCCG
>JANLQJ010000241.1:0-31566 GCA_031367715.1 Hyphomicrobiaceae bacterium
TTGACCTGTCACTTTGAAGGTTCGTGACAGAGGTCATGGCGTAGGGGCGCACAGCAGTGCGCCCGTCTAGCTGCGCGGCAAGCTCGTGGACGGGCGCACTGCGGTGCGCCCCTTGCGAGCTTGCGAGCACGAGTCAAACGATAGGTTGGCCGGTCTAGGACCGCTGGTCGCCATGCGTTGCTGGCGCGGCGTGGCGGCTGATCAAACGCGAGCCCGCAGGTGGTCCGAGTTAACGGGCCATGGCGATGATGGCATCGACGTTCAGATGCCGCGCCAGATGCTCGGCAAGCGCCTCCAGTGTGGCGTCGACCATCGTCTCATAGGCGAGGCTGCCCGCCCCGCCGCTGTCGCCACCCAGCCGCGCCAGCCATGCGCGTCGCTGCCGGTCATCGGCAAAGAAACCATGGGCATAGGTTCCTGAAATCTTGCCATTGGCCGACACCGCGCCATCGCTTCGGCCATCGGCAAAGCGCACCAGCGGGTTGGCGGTATCAGGACCCGTGGTCGCGCCGACATGCATTTCAAAGCCCGTGAACGGTACGCCATCGGCGACGGACTGGCCGGTGACCGCCCGCAACTGCTTGGCTCCGGTCAGCACGGTGTCGACAGCGAGCAGGCCCAGCCCCGCCACGCTGCCTGCGTTCCCCTCTGTGCCATGTGGATCGGAGATGGTCCGGCCGAGCATCTGATAGCCGCCACATACTCCGAGCACCGTGCCGCCGCGCCGGACATGCGCCTGCAGGTCGTGATGCCACCCGGCGGCACGCAAATCGGCCAGGTCGGCGATGGTCGCCTTGGAGCCGGGCAGGATGACCAGGTCGGTATCCGCCGGCAGCGGCTGGCCATTGTGCAGCAGGCGCAGGTCGACACCGGGATCGAGCCGTAGCGGATCGAGGTCGTCGAAATTGGCGATGCGCGGCAGGACCGGCACGGCGATCTTGATCGTCGCCGCTGGCGGCCGGCTCCCCGCAGGGCGCGCGTCAGGAGACGGCAGAGACTCGCGCCACCGGGCGGTATCGCGCAATGCGAGCGCGTCTTCCGCGGGCAGACGATGCGCGTCGTCGAAATGCGGCACGATGCCGAGGCCTTGCCAGTCCGTCATGCGCTCGATGGCGGCTAGGCCGTCGGCGAACAGCGAGACGTCGCCCCGCATACGGTTGATCAGGAAGCCGCCGATCATCGCTCGATCGCCTGCCTCGAGCACCGTATGCGTGCCGACGATGCTGGCAATCACCCCGCCGCGGTCGATATCGCCGATCAGCACCACCGGCACGTTGGCGGCGCGGGCAAAGCCCATGTTGGCGATATCGTTCGCGCGCAGATTGATTTCCGACGCACTGCCTGCGCCCTCCACCAGGACGATATCGGCATCGGCCTTCAGCCGCGCGAAACTCGCGAGCACCGCCGGCATCAAAGTTGGCTTGATGGCTTGAAAGTCTCGTGCCCGAGCGCTGCCCTGCATCCGGCCCTGCACGATGATCTGGGCGCCGATCTGACTCTGCGGCTTCAGGAGCACCGGATTCATGTGCACGCTCGGCGCCACCCGGGCGGCGCGGGCCTGCAACGCCTGGGCGCGGCCGATCTCACCGCCATCGGTCGTCACTGCCGCATTGTTCGACATGTTCTGCGGCTTGAACGGACGAACGCGAAAACCGCGATTGCTCAGCAGACGGCACAAGCCGGCCACGATCAGCGATTTGCCGACATCGGAGCCGGTGCCCATGAACATGAGGGAGCGTGGGGTCATGCAAGATAGCGATTAGGTCTTAGGGATTAGGTGCCTTTTTCCAAATCCTAAGTCCCCAATCCCGCCTTTCTAGTGCTCGATCCCCACCTGCGTCTTCACGCCGGCCGTAAAATGGTGCTTCACCGCGCCCATCTCGGTCACGGTATCGGCGATCGCGATCAGTTCGGGCTTGGCGTTGCGGCCGGTAACGATGATATGCAACTCAGGCCGCCGCGCCGCAAGCACCGCAATGACTTCGGCAAGCGGTAGATAATCGTAGCGCAGCGCGATGTTCAGCTCATCGAGGATCAGCAGACGGATCTTCGGATCGGCCATCATGCGCTTGGCAATCGCCCACGCCGCCTCGCAATCGGCGATGTCGCGCGCCTTGTCTTGCGTATTCCAGGTAAAACCATTGCCGAGCGCATGAAACTCGACCAGATCGCCGAACCGCTCCAGCGCCGTGCGCTCGCCCGTCGTCCACGTGCCCTTGACCCACTGCACGATGCCGACATGCCAGCCGTGGCCGAGCGCCCGCAGCGCCAGCCCCATGGCGGCCGTGGTTTTACCCTTGCCGGGGCCCGTGTTGACGATCAGCAGGCCCTTTTCGATGGTCTTGGACGCGACCTCGGCATCCTGCGCCGCCTTGCGGTTCTCCATCTTGCGCTTGTGCTTGTCGTCTGGTGGGGTCGGGGTCATCCGGGCGATCCTTTCAGGAATATCGGCAGGCCAGCTGCCATGAAGATGACGGTGTTGGCAATCGCGGCGACGCGCTGGTTCAGTTGGCCTTGCGCATCGCGGAAGGCACGGCCGAGCGCGTTGCCAGGCACGATCCCCATGCCGACCTCGTTGGAGACCAGGACGATCGGCACGCTCGCCTCGCGCAAGACCGCCAACAGCGTCTCGCTTTCGGTGTCCAGCGCACGCTCCGCCAGCATCAGGTTACTCAACCAAAGCGTCAGGCAATCGACCAAGATCGGATGTCCGTCCGCCTGTTCGCGCGTGACGGCCTCGGGGAGCGCAAGCGGCGCATCGACGGTCCGCCAGCCCGTCCCGCGACCGGCCCGATGGGTGGCGATGCGAGCGCGCATCTCGTCGTCGAAGGCCTCGGCCGTGGCTATGTAGGTCCACGGGGGAGGCTTGGCCGTGATCAGCCCCTCACCATGCCGGCTCTTGCCCGAGCGCGCGCCGCCAATGATGAAGGTGATGGTCGGCATGCCTTGGTCCTGTGACAATTGGTTGGGAATGCTCATCGGACCATAGGCGCGAGCAGCAGGGAGCGACAAGCATGGTGATCGATACGACACGCACGATAGAGATCGAAGGCTCGCCGTTGAAGTTGTTTGGGCTGGCGGCGCTTGGCGTGCTGATGACGGGTCTGGCCGCTGCCATGATGCTTGGATACATTCCAGCCGTCTCCCAAAATGACTGGCGCTATTGGGTGGTGGCGTTCGGCGTCGTGTTCTTTGCCTTTGCACCGCGCTTCTGATCTGGCGGGCGCTGACGTCGAGCGGCCCGGTTGTCGTCATCAGCCCGAGCGGCCTGCTCGACACCCGGGTCGCCTCGCAGCCGATTCCCTGGCCAGCGATTCGCGGCATTTCAACTTGGAGCCATAAGGGCCAGAAGGTCATGGTGCTCGACGTCGACCCGGCGGTCGAGGCGGCGTTGCTGCTGTCGCGGATCGCGCGCTGGAGCCGGGCGGCCAACAAGCAGCTTGGCGCCGACGGCCTATGCGTCACCGCCCAAGGCTTGAAAATGGGTTACGATGAGCTGTTGATGACCACCTCCGTGTATGCCGAGGCGGCGCACGGACCGCGTTAGGTCATGGCGGCATAGGTCATGGCGGCAATCGCATGAAAGAACATTCACCTGGCCGCGCCGAAGTTTCACGATGTTGAAATAGTTGAGCGGCACACGCACATCATGCACATCGATGATCGGAGTGTTATGATTGTCAAAGGGTGGAACAGGCATGATCCGCTACTCCGTCATCCCCGCATGTGTTGTCATGAAACTCTCAAGTTCTTCTGTCGGCATGGCGAGGGCGCGGCCGACGCGGGTGACGACAATTGCCGCGCCAGCCGTGCCACGCCGCGCGCAACCGGGGCGCTCCAGCCGGGCGGCAAGTCCGGTGACAAATCCGCCCCTGAAGGCATCGCCCGCACCGGTCGGTTTCATCGCCGTGACGGCGAAAATTTCCATTCTGACTGTTCGGCCAAGTCGCTTGCCGATCATCCCGAAAGTTTCGACCGGATCGAACTCCCGCAGGCCACCGTCCCGGCCATGCAGCAGGAAGCGGCAGCGGTGCTGAGAGCGCTGTGGCGTGATTGAGCGGAGGGGGGCGCGCAAATGGTCGTCGGTCAGCAGCACGACCAAGGTTTGAATTTCTGCCGGTGCCAACTTACTGCCTTCGAACAGCCCGTCCGTCCCGGAACGATTTTACCGAGATGTTGATGTCATCGCAATCGGCCAATGGGATCGGCGCCTGACCCACTGGCTCGACGACGATTTGCCATCCAGCGGCGCCGAATATCAGCCCGATGGGGTGAACCTCCCGCTCGGCCCGGGAGTTCGCGCGGATGCGGACAATCTTGGCGTTGCGAATGGCGTCGGTGAACGCCGCCACGCGCGGATCGGGAGGCGCCGAGGCCATTGCCTCGAACATGAAGCGCCGCCGGGTGGCCTCGATGGTCGCGCGCACCTGGTCGGGAAAAGACTCCAGCATCTTGGCGCGCGCCCGGCTTGCCGCATCGGCCATGCCGAGCGCGTCCAATTCCTGGATGGGGCGCATCAGGATGACCGCCAGCGCCTCAGCCTCGTCGGCAGCCAATCCGGTCAACCGGGTGCGATAGTTGAACCCCAGTTCGATGCCGCCTTGATTGCCCTGGTGCACGATGATCGGCAGCCCGGCTTCGGACAACGCATCGACGTCGCGAAGGATGGTGCGCCGCGCGACTTCCAGTTCGGCGGCCAGTTGCGCGCTGGTCAAGCGCCCGCGATTTTGCAGCAACAACAAGATCCGTAGTAGCCGCGATGCGCGCATTGGCGATCCTCAAACATGACAGGAGATGTCATATTAACCGCGGTACATTTCCTGACAAGCGTTGGCAGGGAGGACGCTCATGTTGTTTTTCGAAATACGCCAAGCCATCGACGCATCGCCGGATCGGGTCTGGGCCAACCTGGTCGATGCCGGCAAGATCGTCGAGGGCGGCCTGGGGGTGACCCGGATCGAGGGCCGGATTGGCCCCGGCGAACAGATCAAGCTCTGGACCGAAGCGGCGCCTGGGCGCGCTTTCGCGCTGCGGGTCTCGGTCTGGCAGCCGTCGCGCCGCATGGTATGGGAAGGTGGCATGCCGCTGGGCCTGTTTCGAGGCGTGCGCCAATTCAACCTATCGGAAGCGGGCGCTGGAACACTGTTTCATATGCGGGAAGAGTATTCAGGGCCGTTGGCTGGCTTGATCGGAAAATCCTTGCCCGACCTCAACCCATCATTTGCAGCATTTGCCAGCGGCTTGCAGCGGCTTTCGGAAAGGACACAAGCATGAGCAAGATAACCTATGGCACCGGCCAACAGGACGATCCCTGGGTTCTCAAGACGCCGTCGCTATCGTCAGACTATCAAGCCTGGCGTGATACCGCGGCAAAGCCGCCGGCCTTGATCGTGCAGGTAGGCTCAACCCGCCTGTCCTATCAGCTGCGTTGCATCGAGGACGCCCACGCCATGCTCAAGTCGCGCGGCGACTGGGTCGACCTCGGCAATGCCGACGAAGGCAAGCCGGTCAAGGACGGCAGCGTCGAGGCCTGGGCGCGCGCCGCCGACAATCCGGTCGGCGGCTATTACGGTTTGCGCAAAGGCTATCGCGGCCGCTTTGCGAACTATGTCATGCCGGTTCTTGAAGTGCTTGGACTTACCGAATTGGAGCATGGCGCCAAGAACAACCGGGTGCGCGCCAAGTGATCGTCACGGTGATGCATCGCTGGGATGACGAAATTCCGGGAACAATTTGTAACAGTCAGCACACAAAGTTCGACCGTCCAGCCTACTTTTGACCGGTTGCCAGACGCAGGCCGAAGGGGCGCGGCCGTGCTCTCTGACCGACTTGGCGAGAGGACGAAAAAACCTCATGGCGGAGGAGCGGCTGGCTCGGCTAGACTCAAGCTCGAGGACGCGACGCAAGCATCGCCTGGGGAGACCGCCATTGAACCCTGATCTGCCGACCAACCCCGATGTGGTCATCGTCGGCGCTGGCGCGGCGGGCATCGGCAGCGGATTGGCGCTGACGCGGCTGGGGATTCCGTTCGTTATCCTGGAGGCCAAGAGGCGCGTCGGCGGGCGGGCCTACAGCGATACCACCAGCATCGGTCAGTTGTGGGATCAAGGCTGCCACTGGTTCCACGCCGCCGAGAACAATCCGCTGCGGCAACTGGCGGACCGCCTGCGGCATGATCGCGTCGAGACCGACGAAGGCTGGGTGCGCGAGGTGTTCCGCGACGGCAAACGTCTGACGCCCCCTGAGCAGGCGAAGAACGCTGCATGCATCGATGCGGCGCTGACGGCAATCGGCCAGTCGGAAACCTCGCCGCGGGACGTCTCGACGGCAGAGGCTGCGCGGCTAGGCGGTCCGGATGCCGCCTATGCGCGCTTCGTAATCGAAGTCATCGGCGGTGGCTTGGCCGAGGACATGTCGGCGCTGGATCAGGCCCGCTATGATTCCGGTGACAGCGACCTCGCGGTGACCGGCGGCTACGGCGCCCTGATCGAGCGGCTGGCCGCCGGGCTACCGATCCGGCTCGGCTGCCAGATCACCGCGTTGAGCAGCCGGCCCAATGGGGTGGACGTCCAAACCGATCAGGGCACGGTTCGAGCGCGCGCCGTAATTCTCACGGTGTCGACCAATGTACTGCGCTCAGGCCGCATCCTGCTGGAGCCCGTCCTGCCGGCCGACGTGGTCACGGCGCTTGGCGATGTGCCGCTGGGCAGTTGCGAGAAGATCGCGGCGGAGCTGGTCGGACAGCCATCAGCTTGGCCCTCGGAAACAAAAATCCTGGCCCTGCACGGCGGTGAGGTGTTCAGCATACATGTGCGCCAGTACGGCCGGCCGGTGATCACAGCCAATCTGGCGGGCGCCGGTGCGCTACGGATTGGCCGGGCCAGCGATGCCGAAGGCGGCGCGCTGCTCTGCGACGTGCTGGCCGGCATTTACGGTTCTGACGTGTGGCGCTGCCTGGGCCGGACCAAAGTGACGCGCTGGTCGTTAGATCCGCATGTGCTGGGTGCCTACAGCTATTGCAAGGTCGGCAGGGCGGATGCGCGACGACAGCTGATGGATGCTGATCTAGGGCCGCTGCTTCTTGCGGGTGAAGCGTACTCCCAAACTTGGTTCTCGACCGCGCACGGCGCCTATCTCAGCGGTATCGAGGCGGCTCACAAGGCGGCCGGCCGGCTGGGCCGGAAACCGCGCAACATGGCGCCGCTGTGGTTGCCAGTCGATGGCCCGTCAGGCGATGGCCCGTCAGTCGGCTGACAGAGCCGCCAGCGTCGGCTATGCTGTTGGCTCTTGGCTCATCCCATCAAGGTCTCTAGCGACATGCGGGCGCTACGCTGGTTTTTTGTCATCCTGATCCTGATCTGCCTGTCGCCGGTGATCGCGGCTGGGGCAGCGGAGGCGGTTGCCTACTTTGCCCATTGCCAGATCGCCGAGCCGGGCTTTGGCCAGTGCCTGGTGCGAGGCTACGACATCAACGATTTGCTGCTCAGCATGCAATCGATGGCTTGGCTCACCATCTGGGGCGGGCCGGCCGCATTTTTTGCCGCATTGCTGTGGATTGTCATGGAACTGGTGGGCATGACCGTCGGCCGCAACCCGCGTTCCTTGCGGTTTTGACACCCTCGAAAGCCTCGCAAAGTGTTGGTCATGGCGCCTTGACTCGCCTCGACACATGCATCGGGCCCGAGAATCAGCGATAAGCAACTATGCAAAATCTCAAATTCCAGACCCCGACCGCCTCCAACCTCGACGACATCGCGCAAGCGCGAGCCGCCGTCGGCAGCTTGGAGTTCTTCCGCTCCGAGCGCCCCGAGAACGTCAAGATCACCCGGCTGGGCGGCCTCACCAACATGGTGTTCAAGGTCGAATGCAACAGCGACGGCTATGTGCTGCGGGTGCCTGGCGAGGGCACCGCCGACTATATCGATCGCAATTTTGAGTCGGTGGCGGCGCGTGAAGCCGCACGGGTCAAGGTCAGCCCGGAACTGATCCACTGCAACCCCAAGACCGGCCTGATGGTCAGCGAATGGGCACGCGCGATGCCGATGAGCGCGCAGCTGTTCCGCTCCAATCCTGGCGCGCCACGTCGCGCCGGCGAGGTGCTGCGACGGCTGCACAGCAGCGGGGCCAAGTTCGATTTCCGCTTCGATCTGTTCGGTATGCTGGACGAATATCTGCGCGTGCTGGCACAGCAGCCGACGCAATTGCCCGGCGGCCTGACCGACACGTTGGCGCTGGCCGAGGAGTTGCGCCAGCTGCTGGCGCGCCGCCCAGCCGCCTTGACGGCCTGTCATTGTGACCTGCTGCCCGACAATTTCCTCGATACCGGCAGCCGCATGTTTCTCGTCGACTGGGAATTTTCCGGCATGAACGATCCGATGTGGGACCTCGGCGATGCCATCGTCGAATGCGGTTTCACGGCCAAGGAGGAGCGCGAACTGCTGGCGGGCTATTTCGGTGGCGAGCCCAGACCTGCCGAATTCGGCCGCATCGTCATCTACAAGGCGATGTGCGATCTCTTGTGGACCCTGTGGGGCCTGATCCAGCACGCCAACAACAATCAGGCCGACGATTTCAATGCCTATGCGGCGCGCCGCTTTGCTCGCTGCCAGGCCGTGATCGCCGATCGCGACTTCGCCCGCCACCGCGCGGCCGTCGCGCAAGGTTGAAGCCAAGGCGCTTGCCTCCCCCGCGTTTGCCGCATGTCTGCCGGCAGCGGCTTGCTGCTAAATCTCCCCGCGCCTGCGATCGGGGAGCGCACCTTCCATGACGTCCATCACCACTGACCAAGTGCCAGCCCGCGCGCGCCCAGGATTGTGGGTATTCTCGACGCTGTTCTTCATCGAGGCGATGGCGCGCGCGTCGCTTTCCACGGTCATTCCACTGCAGGCCTACAGCCTGTTGCAAGAGCCGCGCTATGTCAGCTATCTCGGCTTGGCGTTGGCGCTCGGAGGCCTGCTGGCCGGCTTGGCCATGCCGATGCTGATCACTAGGCTCAGCCGGCGCTGGACCTATACGATTGGCGCGGTCTGCCTGATGGCGGCGGCGCTGGCGTTGATGGCGGACAACCTGGTTGGTCAGGTAGCCGGAATGGCCATTCGCAATCTCGGCTCGCTTGCCCTCAACATCTCGCTGATGCTCTACATCATGGACTTCGTGCGCAAACATGAGCTGGTGCGCAATGATTCCATGCGCATGGCGTTTGCCACCGTTGGCTGGACCATCGGGCCCTATCTGGGCGTCTGGCTGTATGAGCGCATTGGCCCCGCCGCTGCTTTTGGTTGGAGCGCGGGTTGGGCGCTGGTGCTGATCGTAGTGTTCTGGATATTCCGCCTGTCCGATACCAGCACCATCATACCGGCCAAGGCGCCACCCGCTAATCCAATCGAGTTCGTGCCGCGTTTCTTTTCCCAACCGCGCTTGGTCCTGGCCTGGATGATCGCCTTTGGCCGTTCGGGCTTCTGGGGCACGCTGTTCGTCTACGGCCCGATCCTGATGAAAAAGACCGGCGAAGGCAGCGATGCGGCCGGCATGCTGATTTCTCTCAGCCAGGTGTTGCTGATCAGCGCGCTGCTGTGGGGCCGCATCGGTGGCCGCATCGGGCTGCGCCCGACCATCGCGCTATGCTTTGCCGGCATGGCCGTGACGCTGCTGCTGGCGGGCGCTGCCGGCGAGCGCGCGCCGCTGCTGGCAGGTGGCATCCTCCTGATCACGAGCTTTTTCGCCACCGGCCTCGATGCGGTCGGCGGTGTGCCGTTCTATCGTGCCGTGCGGGCCAGGGAGCGCGCGCCGATGACGGCCGTATACCGCAGTTACCTTGAGATCGGCGATCTGCTACCCAATCTGGTCTATGGCGTCGTGCTGCTCTGGCTGCCGCTGGGCGCGGTGTTCGCGGTCTATGGCGTTGCGTGCGTCGGCTTTGCCTGGGCCTGCTGGCGCTGGCTGCCGAAGGGGATGTGAGCCGACACCCTGCGGCGCCTTTGGCTTTGAGGTCTGGCGCGACACCGGCTATAGGAGGGCTGACTCACCCGCCATCGGACCCATTTGCCCTCGGAAGCCCCCATGGAACAATTGCTCGGCAACTATCTCGCGGTCACCATTTTCATCGGGGTCGCGCTGGCCATCGCGCTGGTGCTGACCGTCGTGCCGTTCCTGATTGCCATTCGGAACCCCGATCCCGAGAAGGTTTCGGCCTACGAATGCGGCTTCAACGCTTTTGACGACGCGCGCATGCAGTTCGACGTGCGCTTCTATCTGGTCTCGATCCTGTTCATCATCTTTGACCTGGAAGTGGCGTTCCTGTTTCCGTGGGCCGCCTCGTTCAAGAGCATGACCGACTACGGCTTCTGGGCCATGATGGTGTTCCTGGGACTGCTCACCATCGGCTTCATCTACGAATGGAAGAAGGGAGCGCTGGAATGGGATTGATCCTGCCGGGGCTACCGCAGCCAACATTTGAGGTTGCGCGCGATGGCACGACCGGCGCGGCGCGGCGCGATCCGCAACTGGATTCTTCGCTGCTGAGCGAGATCAACAACGACCTCGCCGACAAGGGCTTTTTCACCACTTCGGCCGACGCCCTGATCACCTGGGCGCGCACCGGCTCGCTGATGTGGATGACCTTTGGCCTGGCCTGTTGCGCGGTCGAGATGATGCAGACGGCGATGCCGCGCTATGACCTCGAGCGCTTTGGCTTTGCGCCGCGCGCCTCACCGCGCCAGTCCGACGTCATGATCGTGGCCGGTACGCTGACCAATAAAATGGCCCCGGCGCTGCGCAAGGTCTACGACCAGATGCCCGAGCCGCGCTATGTCATCTCGATGGGATCGTGCGCGAACGGCGGCGGCTACTACCACTATTCCTACGCCGTGGTGCGCGGCTGCGACCGCATCGTGCCAGTCGACATCTATGTGCCTGGCTGCCCACCGACCGCCGAAGCGCTAGTCTATGGGGTGCTGATGCTGCAGCGCAAGATCCGGCGCACCGGAACGATCGCGCGTTAACTCCCAAACCGTTGTTTCCACGATGGCTGTGCGCCGGGCACGTCGCTCGGCGCGGCTTCGTAGACGCCGCGAGCAATGGCGCGGGCCAGGCAATCGGCGGCGACGGCGCAGATCTCGGTCAGATCGTCGAGCGGTTCGACGCTGCGCGGGCGGGTAGCCGTGGCCGCAGCAAACACCGTATCGCCATCGAAGGCGGCGGCGGAGAGGCGCAGCGCGCGGGCGATGCCGCCATGGGCGACGATAGCCATGCGCTTGGCTTCGCCCTTGGTCAGCGTAGCGTCGGTCGCGACCACGGCCAGCGTGGTCGCCGGACCGCCCTTCCAGCGCAAACGCTTCTGTTCTGCCGTCACGGTAGTAGGCATGCCCAGGCCGCCGAACTCCGCGCCCTCTTCCCAGGGGGCGGACCAGAACCGCGGACCATCACCGATCACCGGCGAGCCAAGGGCGTTGACGGCCGCCAGCGCGCCAACGGTAAAGCCGCCCGAGGTCAGCGCGCTGGCCGAGCCGAGGCCGCCGCGCAAGGCCACGGTGGTCGCCCCGAAACCGGCGCCGGTGCTGCCGAGCGCGAAGTCCCGGGATGCCGCGCGCGCGGCCTCATAAGCCAGTTCGCGATAGGGCGGATAGCGGCCCCAGGCTTTGTTACCGCCGTTCAACAGGTCGAACAGGATGGCGCCGGGAACGATCGGCACCCGTGCCGGGCCGACGGCAAAGCCGCGCCCTTGTTCGCGCAGCCAAGCCTGTACTCCACTTGGCGCATCGAGCCCGAAGGCGGACCCGCCCGACAGGACGAGCGCATCGACCGCCGGCACCAGCATTTCGGGCGCGAGCCCCTCGGTATCGCGGCTGCCGGGCGCACCGCCGAGGATGGCGCAGGAGGTCACAGCCGGTTTTTCGAACAGAATGACGGTCACACCCGAGCGCAATTGGCTATTTTCAAAGTTACCCACAGCCAATCCGGTAACATCGGTAATGACGTTTTTGCGCATTGCGGTCGTTGTGCTCATGGCTTTAAGGCGCTCCCTCGGCTCAACGAAAATGCGTGCGCAAACAATAGGTTGGGGCGAGAGCAACATTGCTGTTGCAACTCAAATCGAGTCTCGTACAGAGTGATTGCTGCAGTGCGATATTGCGCTGCGTCAAGGCCCTGCGGCAAAGAATTGTGGATAAACTGTTGCGTTAACGGCTGATTTGCGAGATTGTCAAGCGACTAACTGACGCAGATAATAGGGTGAATTACCGACGATCTGGTGGAGAGCGGGCATGAGCTTCTACGAGATTGAATCAGGGTTTTCGACGATGCTGCAAGGTGTTGATCGCAAGGCCGCCGACCGCGCCGCGTTTGAGCGGCTGAAGTCCAAACTGCTTGAGCTGCGCGAATGCGGCATCGATGTCGAGATGCCGGCCGATATCAACGAGCTGCCCGACGACATAGGCGGCGTGTTGGCCGAACCGCGGCGGGGCCGTAGTTGGCTGACCTGAGGCGCAGTCGGATCGCGAGTGATCGCGATCCAGACAGATGACGAGTTATCGTTTCGAGACGAGCGGTGCCCGGCCAGTACGGGCGCGGCCCTAAGGCTGATGACGAACTGGGGAGACGTTTCCGCGTACCCCATGACAGCCGCTCCCGAGACGATTGTGGCCCGCAGCCGGGATTCCGCTGCGGGCCTTTTTTATGCGCGACGGACTCGGCTGCGCATGGTCCAAATGGAAGCATGCGTCGAACCTTGCCGTATCCAAACAAAGAGAGGCCCGCGAGGGTTTCCCCAAGCGAGCCTCTACGTGCCTCAGACCGGTCCGGTTAGGAACCGATCCTCGCACAACTCTATGGCGTCATGGTCTCGGCGTACTCGCCCTTCGACCACTTGTACCAAACGTAGATCGGATCGATGATGTCGCCCTTGGCGTCCATCTTGATCTTGCCGATCACCGTGCTGACCTCATTGCCACCACGCAGCCATGCTGCGATCTTCTTGCCGTCAAAGCCGCCAGTTGCCTTGGCAGCGGCAGCCCAGGTCTGCATCGCGGCATAGGCATAGAGCGTATAGCCCTCGGGGTTGGAGCCAGCCGCCTTCATGGCGTCGACAACGGCCTTGGCCTCGGGGAACTTTTGCGGATCGGGAGCGAAGGTGAAGATCATGCCTTCGCCGGTGTCGCCGGTGATGGTCCAGAACTCCTTGGTGTTGACCGAGTCGCCCATCATCAGCTGGGCGTTCAGGCCCTGCTCGCGCATCTGGCGCTGCAGCAGGCCGCCTTCGGGATGATAACCGCCGAGATAGACGGCCTCAACCTTGGCCTCCTTCAACTTGGAGACGATGGCTGTGTAGTCCTTCTCGCCGGGGTTGATGGCTTCGTACATGGCTTCAGTGAGACCGGCCTTGTTCATAGCCATCTTAGTCTGGTCGGCCAAGCCCTTGCCGTAAGCCGATTTGTCGTGAAGAATCGCGATCGGCTTGCCGGCAAACTTCTTGGCGATGAAGGCGCCGGCCACACGGCCCTGAGCGTCGTCACGGCCGCAGACGCGGTGAACGTTCCAGCCGCCCTTGTCGGTGAAGTCCGGGTTGGTCGAGGCGGCGGAGATCTGCACGATGCCCTCTTCCTCATAGACCTTCGAAGCTGGGATCGAGGAACCCGAGCAGAAGTGGCCGATCACAGCGGCGACCTTCTTGGACGCCATCGAGTTGGCAACGGCCACGGCCTGCTTGGGATCGCAAGCATCGTCACCGTATTCCAGTTTCAGCATCTTGCCGTTGATGCCGCCAGCAGCGTTGATATCCTTGGCGACGGCTTCAAAGCCGGTCTTGAGCTGCTGGCCAAAGCTGGCGAGCGAGCCAGTGAACGGACCGGCAACGCCGACCGTGACGTCCTCGGCGCGAGCCGCCGACGAGCCGAGCCCGAGAGCGAGTACGGCCGCAGTTGCGAGAATACGCTTCATTTTTGGTAGTCCTCCCTTGGAACAAGCCGCCGAGACGAAGCAGAATCAGCAGCCAACAGTAAAATCAGTACAACGCATCTTCGCGTCCGAATGACGGCAGCATGCCATGTCTTCAAGTCCGCGAAAATTAGAATGAACTTAGCTGGTCGGCACGGTTACAGCAATCGCCGCCAGCAGCATTTCTCGTGGTTTAGACGGCGGTCCAGCCGAATGGGCCGTTACGCTTGAATTTCCAGGGATATTGCCGCGTCATCTGGCTGGCGCGCGTGTAGCTGTAGCCGGCGAACGCCAGCAGCATCAGCACGCTTGCATCAATGACGAAGTAATAGGGCGACAGCAGCGTGCCGCGCAACAAGCCAAAATGCAGGAAGCGCACAGCGCAGGCGAGCAGCGCGCCATAGCCGAAGGCCCCGCCCGGCTGTCCCCATCCCAATGCCACCGAGCGCCCCGCCATGAGGGCGCAACCGCCGCCGATGATCAGCGTCAGGATGACGAAGATCCACGGGCTGCCCTCAAAAAACAGGCCTGCGCAGCCGACGCCGCTGGTGCAGTCGGTGAGCGGCTGCAAGATGCCGTGTGCTGGCCAGACATCGCCAGTGCCGACTGTGGAAATTCTTGCCATGCCTTCTCACTCTCTTTGTTGCGGACCGGTGCAATCGGCGAGCGCGGGTCGGGGTTGGCACGCCATGTTCCTGGCGCAGATCACCAGATCTTGGTCGCGCGGAACACAACGTCTGTGGGCGGCTCAGATGTTAGGTGACGCGCCAACCCAACCGACGCATTTCGCCAAATCAGGAACTCAATGCGACCCTTCCAGATACGCCTCGCGCACTTCCTTGCGCGACAGCAGTTCCTGCCCGGTGCCGGTCAGCGTGATGCGGCCGTTGACCATGACATAGCCGCGATGCGCCAGTTTCAGAGCGTGATAGGCATTCTGCTCGACCAGGCAGATGGTCAGGCCTTCGGTCTTGTTCAGTTCCCGGATGGTATCGAAGATCTGCTTGACGATCAGGGGAGCAAGGCCGAGCGAGGGTTCATCCAACAGCAGCAGCCGTGGCCGCCCCATCAGCGCGCGGCCGATCGACAGCATCTGCTGTTCGCCACCCGACAGGGTACCACCGCGCTGATTCTGGCGCTTCTTCAGAATCGGGAACAAGGTGTAGGCGCGGTCAATATCCTGATCGAAAGTCTTGGCCGCATCATGGTTCAGGATCGAGCCCATCTGCAGGTTCTCGAACACCGTCATGCGCGGGAAAATGCGCCTGCCCTCGGGCGACTGGGCGATGTTGAGATGCATGATCTCGTGCGTCGACATTCTGGTGATGTCGCGGCCATCGAAGCGGATCTCGCCAGCGCGCGCCTGCGGCCTGCCGCAAATCGTCATCATCAGTGTCGTCTTGCCGGCGCCGTTCGAACCGATGATGGTGACGATCTCGCCCGGATGCACATCGATATCGACAGCGCGAAGCGCCTGGATCTTGCCGTAGAACGTATCGACGCCGCGCACGGCGAGCAGCGGCTGGCGCTGATAGGTGGTCATCGCGCCACCTCCTGTTCGACCGCAGCGACCTCGTCGTCATCGACGCCGAGATAGGCTGCGATGACCTTGGGATCGGCGCGCACTTGGGCCGGCGAGCCGTCGGCGATCTTGATGCCGTAGTCGAGGACGACGATATGGTCCGAAATCCCCATGACGACGCCCATGTCATGCTCGATGAGCAGGATCGAGAGCCCTTGCTCCTGGCGGATCGACAGCAGCAACTCGTTCAATTCGGCGCTCTCGCGCGGGTTGAGACCGGCGGCGGGCTCGTCCAGGCATAACAGTTCGGGGCCGGTACACATGGCGCGCGCGATTTCGAGCCGGCGCTGGGCGCCATAGGGCAAGTCGCCGGCCGCATCATCGGCGCGGTCAATGAGGCCCACCTTCTCAAGCCAATGCGAGGCAAATTCGATCGCCTGTTTTTCCCGGGCATGAAAGCCGCCGATGCCGAGCATGGCACCGACCGTGTAAGTGGACGCCTTCATCAGCACATTGTGCTGGGCGACCATCAGGTTTTCCAACAGCGTCATGCCCGAGAACAGGCGGATATTCTGGAACGTGCGCGCCACCTTGGCGCGCTGGGCGATGCGGAAATCGTCCATCTGTTCCAGCAGGAATTCCGTCCCGGCTTGTTGGCGCATGCGGATTAGACCGGCGGTGGGTTTGTAGAAACCGGTGAGACAGTTGAACACGGTGGTCTTGCCCGCACCGTTGGGGCCGATCAGAGCGGTGATATCGCCGCGATAGACCTCAAAGCCGAGATCGTTGACGGCGACCAGGCCGCCAAAGCGCATGCTCAGATGCTCGACCTGCAGGATCGGGTCTTTTGCCGTTGCCATCAGCCGTGCCCTTCCTTGACGAGCTCGCCCGAGATGGCGCGGCTCTTGCCAAGCGATACGGTTGGCTGGCGGGTCGAAACGAAGCCGCGCGGCCGGTAGACCATGATGGTGACCAGGGCCAGCCCGAACAGCAGCATGCGGTACTGAATGGGATCGAAGCCGTCGCCGAAGATCTGTTTCAGGAAGCCGAGATTGCGTAACACCTCAATGCCGCCGATCATGACGATGGACGACACGACTATCCCGAGCTGACTGCCCAGGCCGCCAAGCACGACGATGGCCAGAATGGTCGCGGATTCCAGGAAGTTGAAGCTCTCGGGCGAAATGAAACCCTGCTTGGTGGCAAAGAACGCTCCGGCAAATCCACCGAACATGGCGCCCAGCGAAAATGCGGTGAGTTTGGTGTTGGTGGTGTTGATGCCCAGCGACCGGCAAGCGGTCTCGTCCTCGCGCAAGGCCTCCCAGGCGCGCCCGATCGGCAGCCGGCGCAGCCGCATGCTGACATAGTTGGTAAGCAGCGCCATCGCCAGGATGATGTAGTAGAGCCAAATGATGCGCTGCAGCGGCGTATAAGGAATATGAAAGAATTCCGCGAAGGTGCCGGGCCCGCTGGATTTAAACTCGAGCCCAAAGAAGCTCGGCCGCGGAATATCGGAAACGCCCTGCGGTCCGTTGGTGAGGCTGAACCAATTGATCAGGACGAGGCGGATGATCTCGCCAAACGCCAGTGTGACAATGGCCAGATAGTCACCTCGCAGCCGCAGCACCGGAAAGCCCAGGAGCACGCCCCAGAAGGCCGCAAGAACGCCCGCCAGTGGCAGGCAAATCCAGAACGACAGGCCGAAATGGGTCGCTAGCAGGGCATAGGAATAAGCGCCGACGGCATAGAACGCGACGTAGCCGAGATCGAGCAGGCCGGCCAGGCCAACCACGATGTTCAGCCCCCAGCCGAGCATGATGTAGGTGACGATCAGGATGGCGGTGTCGAGGATGTAGCGATCCGTGAAGGGCAGGAACGGCAGCACCGCCGCCGCGACCAGCATCGCGATGCCATAGGCCCTGCTGAGATATTTGTTGAGCGTCTGGAAGGCCGCCTCACCGGCTGCCGACGTGACAAAAAATAAGAATGTCGCCAGGGCCAGCAATAGGACGGCGGTACTGATGATCGTGGTGCCGGCCGGGTCGTTGGTGATCGACTGATAGGCAAAGCGGGCCACCAGGCCGACCAGGAACCAGGCTGCCAGCGCCTGAAATGCGCGCTGGGCATACCAGCGCAGGGTTGCCATGACGTCGCTGGCGCCCTCGGAATGGGCGACCATGGATCCCAGGAAGGCGAGACCTGCGAAAATGCCAACGGCAACCGGCAGGATGCCCCAATTTGGCAACAGCTTGAGGCGGCTGAAATCTTCGGCCGTGATCAGCGTCAACATCGGCACGCACAGCACCGCTGCAACCGCACCCCAGATCAGCGCCTGCAATCCGGCCTTGCGCAGATCGGCTTGAACTTGCGTCTGGCTTGCCGCCTCAGTGACCTTGGCAGCTTGCGACGTCATGTCGGTCATGGCTCAGACCTTCTCCACTTCGGGCCGGCCGAGCAGTCCTGATGGCATGAAGATCAGCACCACGGCCAGGATCGAGAAGGCGGCGACATCCTTGAATTCAACGCTGAAATAGCCCGACCACATGGTCTCGATCAGGCCGATGACGAGGCCGCCGAGGATGGCGCCCGGCAGCGAGCCGATGCCGCCCAGCACCGCCGCCGTGAAGGCTTTGATGCCGGCATTGAAGCCGATGTAGAAATCGATCGAGCCGTAATAGAGCAGGAACATCATGCCGCCGACTGCGGCCAGGGCCGCGCCCATCACGAAGGTGAGCGAGATGGTGCGATCGACATCGACGCCCAGCAGAGCCGCCATCTTGGCATCCTGCTCGCAGGCGCGCTGCTGGCGACCGAGCGAGGTGCGCGCGATCAGCAGCGTGAAAATGGCCATCAGGATTATTGTCACCAGCACGATGACGATGCGGATGTTCGAGAGCTGAACGGTAAAGCCGTTCTCCTCCATTATGGTCCAGGCTCCAGTGATGATGCCCGGCATCGGCTTAGGCCGCGGGCCCTGGGCCACCTGCACCAGGTTCTGCAAGAACAGCGACATGCCGATGGCGCTGATCAGTGGCGCCAGGCGGAACGAACCACGCAGAGGGCGGTAGGCGAGCCGCTCGACGGTCCAGCCCCAGACCGCGGTGACGAACATGGCGATCACCAGCACCAAGAGCAGCACGGCGATGATCGACGCGGTGCTGGACGCGCCGGTCAGCGACAGCAGCAGGATAAAGATCAACGACACGAAGGAGCCGATCATGAACACCTCGCCGTGCGCGAAGTTGACCATGCCGATGATGCCGTAAACCATCGTGTAGCCGATGGCGATGAGCCCGTAGATGGCGCCAAGCGTGACGCCGTTGATCAACTGTTGCAGAAAATACGCCATGCTTCTCCCGCGCCCTCCCGAGCCTCGCCGCTCCTTTTGTGGCGCTGCCTATTCGAAGGCCGCCGGAGACTTGCACAGACGTCATAGCAGACCCCGCGCAAATGACACAATGGGGCACGGCGATGATGCGCGCGATATGGTTGAGTTGGGGGCTGGCTGTGTGGTGTCTCGACGTTCAATGCGGCGTTATGCATAGTGTGGTTGTTGCGTAACCTAGCGGGGGCTTGCATGGCGACGGCAGCTGGCGTCGGTGACAGCGAAACAAGTCATGATCGGCCGAAAGTCTTTCTCTCCTATTCGCGCAAGGACCTCGCCACCGCCGAACGGCTGCGCGACCGGCTGATCGCGGCCGGCTTCGAGGCCTATCTCGACAAGCACGACATTCTGCCAGGCGAGCCTTGGCAGGAGCGTCTGGCCCGGCTGATCGAGACCGCCGACACGGTTGCCTTTCTGCTCTCGCCCGATTCCGTCGCCTCGCCGGTCGTCGATTGGGAGGTGAACGAGGCCGAGCGCCTCGCCAAGCGCATCCTGCCGGTGGTGATCCGCGATGCCGACCCCGAAAAAGTACCGGGGCGCCTGAAGCGGCTCAACTACGTCTTCATACGGAATGCCTTTGAGGAAGCGACCGGCCTTGCCCAACTCGGCACCTGGCTGCTGACCGATATCGGCTGGATTCGCGAGCATACGCGGTTGGGCGTGCTGGCCGCCGACTGGGAGCGCGGCGAGCGCAGCGATGCGTTGCTGCTGCGTGGCCCGCCCCTGGCCGCCGCCGAGCGCTGGGTATCCGAGCGCCCGCGCGAGGCGCCCGAACCGACTCAGCTGCAACGGTCATTCATCCTGGCCGGCCGCATCGGCGAGCAGGCCCGGATCGCACGCGAGCAGGCCCAGATCGCCAGGACCCGGCGGGCCCAGCGGCGCACTGCGGTGGTGCTGGCGCTGATGCTGGCCGGCGTCGTGGGTGGGGGTTGGGGCGTGTACCAGTTCTGGCGGAGCGTGATGCTCAACCGGTCGGAGTTTGTCGCGGGGCTGGCTGCGGATCAGTTCAACAAAGTGCATGATCGCATGACGGCCATGCTGCTGGGGCTGGAGGCGCTGCCTGATGGGAAAAGTGCGGGGGTGGTGGGGCGGCTGCGGCCTTGGGAAAGTTCGGCGCAAGTTATGTTGGATGGCGCTTGGCGGAACGGCAAGAACGAGACGTGGGCTGAGCGTAGGCTGCTGACGGGGCACGCGGGTAGCGTCAACGTGATCGCGGTATCGCCAGACGGCAGGCGGCTGGCGACCGGCTCGCAGGATAAGACGGCTCGGCTTTGGAACACCGCCACTGGCCAACAACTCGCGACGCTCACTGGCCACACCGAAGCCATCACTTCAATCGCCTTTTCACCCGACGGCCGATGGCTGGCGACGGGCTCGTACGATAAGACGGCACGTCTCTGGGACAGCGCGACAGGAAAGTTGGTGTCGACGCTGGCAAGCCACAAGCACAACGTCATGGCTGTCGCTTTTTCGCCCGACGGCCGGTGGTTGGCGACAGGTTCGGACGACGCGACAATCGGGGTGTGGGAGGTCGCCTCGAGCCGGCAGGTGGCATCCCTGACAGGTCACACGAGCAACGTCAAAACTGTAGCTTTCTCACCAGACAGCAGGCAGCTGGCAAGCGGTTCGTATGACAATACGGTGCGCCTTTGGGATGTCGCGACGGGAACGCCAACGGGAACCCTGACCGGGCACCAGGACTACATCAGCGCGATCGCCTATTCGCCGGACGGCATTTGGCTGGCGACCGGCTCGGGCGATGCGACGGCGCGGATCTGGGAGGTAGCAACAGCTAAGCCGGTGGCATTGCTTCAGGGCCATCTGCTTGCCGTCTACGCGGTCAAATTCTCGCCAGACGGCAAATCGTTGGCGACAGCATCCCAGGACAAGACGGCGCGACTTTGGGAGTCGGCGACAGGAAAGCCGTTGGCAACCCTCGCGGGGCACGACAACTATATCAACACCCTAGCGTTTTCCCCAGACGGCAAGTGGCTGGTGACAGGTTCCAAGGACACGACGGCGCGGGTGTGGGAGACGGCCAGCGGTAAGATGGTCGCCATTCTTGCGGGCCATGGAGGCGCCGTCCAGGCTATCGCCATCGCGCCTGATAGCACATGGCTGGCGACGGCGTCTGCGGACAACACCGTGCGGCTGTGGATGCCGCCGAGTGGCTCCGCAGCAACAGCTCTGGTGGGCCACAAGGGAGCGGTCACGGCTGTCACCTTCTCTCCCGCCGGGACTTTACTTGCGACCGGCTCGGAGGATGCGACGGCGCGACTGTGGGATGTGGCGACGGGCAGAGAGACAGCCACTCTGTCGGGTCATACGAGTTATGTCAGCTCGGTCGCCTTTTCACCCGATGGTAAGACGTTGGCGACGGGCTCCTATGACAAGACGGCGCGGCTCTGGGACGCCGCGACGGGCAAGCCGATCGCAACCTTGGAGGGACACCTCGGGCAGGTGTCCGTTGTTGCTTTTTCCCCTTCTGGAAGATGGCTGGCCACCGCCTCTGACGATAGGACAGCGCGGCTGTGGGACGTCGCGACGGGCAAACTGTTCGCCACCTTAACTGGCCATGACAAAGAGCTAAACTCGATTGCATTTTCGCCCGACGGCAAATGGCTGGCCACTGGCTCCCGAGACCAGACGGCGCGGCTTTGGGACGTTATCAAAGGAACGCCGGTCGCAACGTTTGTCGGCCACCAAGGCTCAATTATTGCAGTCGCTTTTTCCGCCGACTCGAAGCGTTTGGTGACTGGCTCCTGGGACAAGACAGCGCGGATCTGGGATGTGGTGACAACCAAGACGATAGCGATCCTCGCGGGCCATGACGACGACGTTGCCGCGGTTGCTGTTTCAGGGGATGGCAAATGGCTGGCGACAGGTTCGGCAGACAAAACCGTCCGGTTGTGGGAGCTGGCGACGGGTCGGTTGACGGCCTCACTGGTGGGCCATACCGACCTGGTTGTCGCAGTCACATTTTCGAGCGACAGCCGGTGGTTGGCAACGGGGGGCGCTGACAAGACAGCGCGGCTGTGGGACGTGGCGACGGGAAAGCCGTTGGCAACGCTCGAGGGACATACACGGCACTATGTCACGTCGGTTGCCTTCTCGGCGGACGGCAATTGGCTGGCAACCGGCTCCGACGATAACACGGCGCGATTGTGGACATTGCTGCCCACCACCCAATCCCTCGTCGACGAAGTCAAAACCTCCGTCCCGCGCTGTCTCACGCCGGCCCAGCGCGAAGCCTTCCATCTCTCCGTCACGCCGCCACGCTGGTGCTTTGAGCGGCACCTGTGGCCCTATCAGGACCAGCCGTCGCCACCGCTCGCTTGGGACGAGCAGCTTGTCGCCGCCTGGGTCCGTGTCACGGCCGGTCTTGCCAATCCCGCCGTGACGACCGCCAGATCCATCGCGGTGCGTTAGTTATCACCCAGGCCCCCCAACTCGAAATTCGTGGCTTGACCCGTCGAAATCGTTGCCCACCGATTCGCAGTCACCACCAAGGTGCCGGGCAAGGAATGCCTCCGCGATGGCGATGTATGAGAGGCGGTTGGCAGGCTTGTGGAAGCCGTGGCCTTCGTCGGGATAGACGACGTAGGTGACGGGAATGCCCTTGGCTTGCATGGCCGCGACGATGGTATCGCTCTCGGTAACTTTGCAGCGCACATCGTTGGCGCCGTGGAAGATCAGCATGGGTTTGCTGATGCGGTCGACCTTGTGGATGGGCGAGCGCTCGGCCAAAAGTTTGCGTCCCTCTGCGGTGCGGGGATCGCCGTAACTGCGGTACATGAACTCTTTGAAGCCGGCCCAATAGGGCGGGATGCTCTCAAGCAGCGTCTGCAGGTTCGTGATGCCAACAACGGGCACGGCGCAGCAGAAAACGTCTGGCGTGAAGGTCGCGCCAACGAACGAGGCATAGCCGCCGTAACTGGCGCCGAAAATTGCAATTCTGTCTTGGCGCGCGATGCCTTGCTTGATGGCCCAATCGACCATGTCGATCAGGTCGTCGTGCATTTTGCGCCCATGTTCCTTTTCGCTGGCCGCCACGAACGCTTTGCCAAACCCCGTCGAGCCACGATAATTCACCGATAGCACGGCATAGCCGCGGTTCGCCAGCCACTGGGCATCCCGGTTGTAGCCGTAGCTGTCGCGGTGCCACGGACCTCCATGCACGTTCAGTACCATAGGCAGCGGTTCGGGCGGACGGTCGCCGTCGATGTCGGCAGGCAGCGTCAGGTAGGAAACGAGATTGAGCCCGTCCCGCGATTTTGTCTCGATGGCGTGCATCGGAGCGAGGCGATAAGGCGTCAATTCGGGGCGGGCACGGAAGAGTTCCGTCAACGTCTGGCGATCGCGATCGAGCAGGAAGAATGTCGCGGGTTGCTCTGGCCGATGCGCCGTAACGATCCAGCGGTTGTTGGCCCTGGTCTGGCTGGTGACGTGAAAGTCAAAGCCCGGAAGCCGCGCCTTGATCAGGCCGATGTCATCGGCGATGGTAGGCGCGATGTAGGACCAATCCTGATGGGTGGCCTCGATCGCGGCCCCTTCCACCTCGAATGTCTCGGGATGCCAGATCGCGCCCGCGTAGCTCCCTTTTTGGTCGTGACATACAACCGTCTCGGCTCCGGTTGCCCAATCCAGCCGGACCAACGCCGCCGTGTCACGCCCGAGGCTGGAACTGATGTAGAGATGCGTTGCGTCCCGATTGAAGGCCAGCGGCCAGGTTGAGACATTGTCCTCGAACGGAATGGTGAGCCACGGCTGCGCCGTTTCAGCCTCGATGCGCCAGAGTGGCGCACTCCCGTCGGCTGCGCTGCCTCGCGCATAACGCGGCCGCAACTGCCAATCGAGGCCGATCATCTCGAAGTCCTGCCGGTTCTCCCAGAGCAGCGTCCGCTCGCCGGTCGCGACATCCAGTCTGTAGACGTCGTGCCAGCGTGTGTCGCGATCGTTGAGCAACACCACGACCGCGCCAGGCACCACATGCGACGCCAGACCAAGTTGCGCGGCGGTACAGGCAAACGGCGTCAAATCCCTGAGATCCAGCGTCACCGGATCGACCGCGTAAAGATGATCGTTCTCGTCACCGGTCTCGTCGTTGAGAAAAATGATGTAGCGGCCGTCCGGGCTCCACTGGTGCGACCAGAGCGGCCGACCCCTGGTGCGCGTCACGGGATGGCCAGCAGCAATGTTGTCCGCTGGCGCCATCCAGACGTTCATCACGCCATCGACCGGCGCCAGCCACGACAGCTGGCGGCCATCGGGCGAGAGCTTGGCGTCGAGAAAGCTGGCGTTACCGAACAACTTGCAGCGCGGAATGAGCGTGCGGCTGGTTTGCATGGCAAGACCCTCCAAGGCGTCGATTATGTAACCGGAAACCCGATGGCGGGGATGGATTTGGCAGATGCAACTCGAGTGCCGCGAAAACCTGCCCGCAAGCCGGCTCTGGCAAGTTCATGGACGGCGAAAACAGGGTCATGCACGGCAAATGCGTATGCGCCCTAGTGTGGGAACCGGCCGCCTCAAATCACATTGTGGCTGCCGTCGCAGTAGGGCGCATCGTCGCTCGCCTTGCAACCGCACAGGTTGACGGTCGCGGTCTGCTCGGCCTTGAACTGCAGCGGCGTGAAAGTTGTGCTCTTGTGCGAGCCGTCGCAGAATGGCTGGTTGGCTGAGCGCCCGCAGCGGCACCACCAATAGTCCTTGCCCGCCTCCAACTCGACCTGATAGGGGCCGCGCTGCGCCACGATCGCTTCGTCTGCCATGCCATCCTCCCGGTTTTCGGTTCGTCTACCGTGCTCGGGTCTGCCCTAGCCGATCGGCGGGCGGCTGACAACCATCGGTCCTCGTCGCGCAGGCCTAAACTGCCGACAATTATCGGCAATTTTTGCGAAAAAAGTCTCCCCGAGCTAGGCGAAACTCTAACATCTGGTCTGTAATGTCGCAGAACGCCGAGAGATACTCCGGCATTGCAACTTCGTACCATTTGGGAAATCATCATGGCTGATTTGATAACCCACTACAATGTGAATGGCACTTGGAAAGACGGCTACTGGGACCAGAACGTCGGCGATCCGGGTTCGGCCGGGCCGATGACACTGTTCAAGTTGGGCGGCTACCAGCTAACCTCGGCCAACTACGAAAGTGCCGACTCTCTGCATCATATTCTCAGCCTGGGCGTCGGTCACAAGGCGCTGTTCCTTGATGACACCATCAATGCTGGCCAGGCCGCAGGCGGGCGGCTTGCCGGTTTCGACGTCATCAATGGCAACAGCGGCGGCCAGATCATTGATTTGACCAGTCAATCGCTGAAGTACGGCGATGTCACCATCAATGGCGGCAAGGGCAACGACATTCTGATGTCGAACGTCGGCAATGACTCCATCAAGGGCGGCGCCGGCGACGACTATCTCTGGGGCGGCACCGGAAATGATTCGCTGAACGGCGGCACTGGCAACGATACCGTCTTGGGCGGCATCGGCGACGACCAGCTGCTGGGCGGCAAGGGCAACGACCTGTTGGACACCGGCGCGGGAAATGATACCGCCAACGCCGGTTCGGGCAACGACACCGTCGTCGCGGGGACCGGCAACAAGTCGCTGAACGGCGGCTCGGGCGACGATACGCTGGACCTGTCCAAGATTTCCGGCATGGCCGATATCGATTCTTGCAAGCATGTCCTCGCCATCGTCGCGGACGGCGAGACTTATGTGAGCAAAATCAGCAGCTTCGAAACCATCATCGGCACCGACCAGGGCAACATGTTCGAGGGCGCAAAGAGCCACGCCATGACACTGATCGGCGGCGCCGGTAACGACCATTTCCACAGCCTGGGCAGCGGCGATACCTATGCCGGAAACGGCGGCGCCGACGTCTTCCAGTGGCTCAAGGTCCACGAGATCGGCGAGCACAAGGCTGATGTCGTCAAGGACTTTCAGGTTGGCAAGGATCATCTCGATCTCAGCGACTTCCTCATGGGTCAGGGCGACCTCAAGCATCCGGGTTATGACCAGGTCGTCAAGCTCGACGATCGGGACGAGGGCACCATGGTTTTGGTGCGCGCCGGTGGCGATTTCCACGAGGCCGGCATGCTGATGGGCGTCCATGGAGCCAATCTCGGCGACCTGCTGCTGCATTAGTTCCCCGACGATTGCAGCGCACGCAGCAGGGCCACCGTCGCAACCGGTGGCCCTTTTGCTATCCGGCCGTGCGTGGCGACAGCCGCGTGACATGCCCCATCTTGCGGCCAGGGCGGGCCTCACCCTTGCCATAGAGATGCACCGCGGCGCCCGGCTCGCCGGCCAGCCGGTGCCAATCGTCAGCTTGCGCACCGATCAAATTGTGCACTTCGGCATCGCCGTGCCGCCAGCACGATCCCAGCGGCCAACCGGCCACCGCACGAATATGGTTCTCGAACTGGCTGATGGCGCAGGCCTCGATAGTCCAGTGCCCGGAATTGTGCACGCGCGGGGCGATTTCGTTGACCACCAGACGTTGGCTCAGCGGCAGCGCCGGTCCGAGGTCGAACAGTTCGACCGCCAGCAGGCCGACATAGTCAAGCGCCTCGGCAATGGTTCGCGCGATACTCAGGGCTCGCATGGTTGCGGCGGCGTCCAGGCCAGCCGGCACCACCGAGCGGTCGAGAATGCCGTTTTTGTGCGTATTCGCCGGAATATCGTAGGCAGCTGTCGCGCCGTCGAGACCGCGCACCAAGAGTACGGAGTATTCAGCGACAAAACTCAGCCGTTGTTCGAGGATGGCGGGCTGGCCGCCAAGCGCCGCGAAAGCGACCGCGATGTCGTCACCTGGCGCGACCCCGAGCTGGCCCTTGCCGTCGTAACCCAGCCGGCGCGATTTCAGGATCGCGCGCGTCTGCCATGCTGCCAGGGCAGCCGACAGATCGGTGGCGCGGTCGATGGCGGCGAACCGGGCGACTGGCAGACCCAGCCCGGTCATGAACGTTTTTTCGGTCAGCCGGTCCTGCGACACCGCCAGCGCGCGCGATCCTGGCCGGACGGGCACAAGCGCATCAAGGTGCTCAACCGTTGCCACCGGAACATTCTCGAACTCATAAGTCACCGCTGAAACGGTCTGGGCGAATGCCGTCAGCGCGGACAGATCGTCATAGGGCGCAATCGTGTGTGCCGCCGCGACATCCATCGCGGAGCCAGGCGCATCGGCATAAATATGGCATTTGAGGCCAAGGCGGGCGGCGGCCAGAGCCAGCATGCGGCCGAGTTGGCCCGAGCCCAGAATGCCGATGGAGGCGCCGGGCGGCCGCGGCTGGCTGCGGCCTGGCTCACGCATGTTCGTCAGGGTTTTCTGGCACAGCGGCGGTTTGCTCATCGCGCCAGGCCAGCACCCGGTTTGCGAGCGCTGCATTGCTCAGTGCCAGGATCTGCGCCGCCAGCAGGCCGGCATTGGTTGCGCCCGCCTCGCCGATCGCCAGTGTGCCGACCGGAACGCCAGCCGGCATCTGCACGATAGAAAGCAGGCTGTCCTGCCCGGACAACGCCTTGCTCGGCATCGGTACGCCAAGCACCGGCAAAACGGTCAGAGCCGCCGTCATGCCGGGCAGATGCGCCGCCCCGCCGGCGCCGGCGATGATCACCTTCAAGCCGCGCTCCTTGGCCGAGCGGGCATACTGATAGAGCCGCTCAGGCGTGCGATGTGCCGAAACCACGCGCACCTCGAACGGCACCGCGAGAGTCCGCAGCATGGCGGCGGCGGCCTGCATGACCGGCCAGTCCGAGCGGCTGCCCATGATGATGCCGACCTCGGGGGCAGGCTGGTCGGACGCGGTCATCGGGTCTGGTTCCTGGTTGTGATTGATCCTTCGGGCTTAGAAGACCTAGCCGTCTCTGGCAAGCCGCGCGCCACGGCAAAAACCCCTCCCGGGCGGTCTGCCGGAGGAGGGGTTGGCGATTGAGAAGGCCGTCAGAAGGCCATCGGAAGGTTAGAAACGGGTTTGCGGACCCGGTCCAGCGGGGCCAGCCGTTGCCGGGCCACGCTGCGACATGAAGTGATCGAACTCTTCCTTGTCCTTGGCCTGACGCAGGCGCTCCATGAAGCTGCGAAACTCACGCGCGTCCTCTTCCAGGCGTTGCAAGGTCTGGTCGCGATAGTCGTCAAAAGCCCGGTTGCCGGTCGAGCCGGTGAAACCGGAACGCGTTTTCCACGACTGCCAACTGTCTTTATTGCCGCATCGCATCTTGCCGCTCCAGAACATGTAGCCCAACACACCCAAACCGATGGGCCAGAAGAAGACAAAGCCGAGGATCATTCCTACGATCCAGACCGGCCGCGGAATGTCGTCGAGTACAATGGCATTGCTCACGGGCGTAGTACCTCGTTCAATGTTAACGACAATTCATAATTGGGGGGGCGTTGAGCCAATTCAAGGGGCGGGACAAGCGTGCCCGGCAGGCTGGCGAATCGCAGGGGCGTGAAGCTTGACGCAACGGTGACCGTCAAGGGGTTTATCCACAGGTCATTTGGTTATCCACTGTATTTTGCCAAAAGCTGCTACTGTGCGTTTGCGCAAATGGCGCATCGAGTACGCGTAGCGTCAGCGTAAATTGCCGTGACACCAGAAGCCGCCTCGTTCACTCGAGCCGCTTCTGGTGTCCGCATTTCGCCGCGGGTTCAGGTGTTTGGATGGGGCAGTCCTCAGTGCGGCGCAGCCTGAAAGTACTCGGAGGCGGCCTTTTTCGCCCTCGGAACGCCGTACGGAAATTATGCGCAATCCCCCAGATGTTTACGTCTAATCATGCTGCAGCGCAGCATCGAAATTCGTTGCCGCGGCCCGATTTTTGTTGAAGGTTGCCGGAAGGCCATGGTGCCACAGTGAGTTCGCCGCTGGTTCCAGCTGGCGTCTGAGAGTTGCAACGTAGAGGAGGCAGTCATGGCACTTGAGATGCAACTGAACCTCGCCGCCGTATTGCTGTCGCTCGGTTTGGTGGCCGCCGTCGTGTTCGGCATGGTGTGACCGGCCATCGGCCGCAGTCGTCGCTGCGGCCCAAATCGTGCAGCGTTTTGACCACGCATCGGCACAAGTGTTCTGACATCGATCCTTTGTGGCCGTTGGGCGCGGTGTTATCGTGCCTTGAATTGCCCCTGGGGCAGATCAGGGAGTGTGCGATGCGAATGACCGGATCGGGCCGTTGCACGACTGATCGAGCCTGCATTTTGGCTGCTGCCATGACATTTGCCTGGTTCGGCGGCCTGTACAGTGCGCAGGCCAACGACACGGGAGCGGGCGTGACCAAGTCGAACGAACTGAACATCGGCCCGACGGTTCCGGGCGGGACAGCGGCAGCACCCGGCGTTGCCAAAACCTGCAAGCCGGTCAGTATCGAACGGGCTGGGCTGGTGCTGGTTGGCGACGCCATCCATCTGCGCGTCTCTGGCGAGCAGCCCCATGAGGGCATGACGCTGGAAGTGCGGCCGGTGGTTTATCTGATGCAGCCGGACTATTGGCAGATGGCACTGGTCGCTTGTGTGCCGGAGGGCACGCCCCTGAGCGGTCCAGCCACGCAATTCGTCTCTGAGATCAATGTCAGCGGCTGGGTCGGGCGCAAGGGCATCGACCTTTCAGGCGGCGCGAAGTTCAAGCCGCTGCGGATTGAGCGGCCGGCCTGATCGGGCCAAGGGACCTGCGCTATTGCGCGACCTTGCTGAACACGATCGACTTGCAGAACACGATCAGCGCGCAGCCCTTCAGCTGCAGCTTATCTGCGCCCTGTAGCGTCACGTATCCGGCATAGGTTTTGCCATCTTCGGCGTTGTAGAGATTGCCCTTCCACGAGTTTTCGTCGGATGTCTTGGCGTGGTCCAGGATGGAAAGTCCCTCTAGCGGTTGCGAGCGCTTGGCCTCATCGGGATTTTTCTCATCCCTGAGCCCGGCAGCTCGCGCTTTGACGATCCTGGCGCACAGATCGCCGCCGCAATCGAAAAAGTTGATGATGGCGCCGTTGTCGGGATGCACCCAATTGCCCGAGGCATCGGCCATGCCAGCAGCCGACACCGCTGTCGCCAGGCCAGTCATCAGCGCCAAGGCAACGACGCGACCGGGGACATTTTTGAACTTCGACATGGAACTCTCCGCTAGTGATTTCGGTCAGGTCTTTGCATGCGATTGTGGCGCCTACCAGTGTTGTCACCCATTCCATTGGTTCCCGAAGTTTCGCCGTGCGTCATTGGCTGGTCGCAGGATCATTTCGCGCGCCTTGGCCAGAGCCTTGTCGTCCGACCAGCGGCCTTCGCTGACAAAATGCAACAGCGACTGCTGCTGTGCGCTCGCCCGCGCCGGCGCCGTGATGGCAGCCATCGGCCCAGGTGCGAAAGTACGCCTCCGGCATGACGCTCTTGCGTTCGTCGTCGGTTGCGGCGTGGAGATCCCTTTCGGCGCCCTCAAATCGAAGCGGGAATATCCCGCCTCGCGGCTTCACGATGGCTCCGCGTTGTGACTTTCTGACTCAGTACGACCAGGGCGTGATCAGGTGTCGTGGTGGCGGCACTGCGCTCTCGGTCTTGGTTTTTTCCGGGCAATTCATCAGGCAACCGCTTCGCACGTTTCCGATTGCACTATGCTGCGGCGGCAACTGCGCAATCGCGGGGCTGAGTTCGCGCAACAGCTTGGCGTGCATGGCGCGGCGGAAGTCGGCATAGCGGTTGGCGACGATGACGAAGTGACCAGGGCCGGTCACCACGTTATCCCGGTAGTAGTCGGCCAAGTCCGGTTCGTGCGCGGTGATGGCGAGGCCGTTCACTGTCACTCCGAATGCGTCCGCCATGGCGATGCCGCTCGGCAATAGAATCGTGGCTTCTTCGCGCGACTTGGTTTCCTGGCCGTCGCCCGAGACATCGACAATCTGGCGGGCAGCTACATAGTTTGAATAGTGCATGAGGCGGATGGCCTCGGCGATCGCCGAGCCGATGCCGGTGCCGCCTTCGACCCGGCGCGGGAAACTCTCGACGACGAGGGCAAAGCGTTCGGCGCTGGCCGCAGAGTCGATCACATACCAGCCGGAGTCGTCCTGTTGGCGCGTCGAATCGGCCCAGACCATCAGGTCGATGGCGATACGTCCGGTCCTGCCGGCCTGGATGGCGGCCAGAACGTCGGGCGCGCGGACTGCCGCCGCGATGCCATCGAGTTCAAGCTGCCATTCGGCCGGCTCGACGCTGCCCGACGCATCCACCGCCTGCACCAATTGCAGATCGACAGTCAGTGCTGGCCCGGCGGCCATTGCGCAAGGGGTCGCCAAGGCAAACAAACCGCAGACAAGCCAATGGCGGACGAGATGGGTCATCGCCTGAGTTTAGTCGCGAAATGTTTTAAGGGAAGTCCCCCGGACAGTTCGTTTTGTCCCAGCCAGGCCATCAATTGACCAGTTGCCAGATACCGGCCGTATGCTCGCAGCGTACCTTCTGACTGCCTTGGCGATAGGACGACAAGGCCACATGGCGTAGCGGCGGCTTTCAGCCGCTTTGCCAGCACACGCACGTCGCACCAGGACGAGCGCAGCCAGCCATACGCCATGATCTCTGTCGCGAACCTTCAAAGTGACAGGTCAAACCAAAAGTTGGACGGTTCTTTACATGAGGCTGCTGCGTCAAGTGTTTTCGTCGTTTCCGCGTACCTGTTGGCCCACATCGATGGTTCTTTACGACGTCCAGCGCTTGGCTGGCGTCAGCATTCCGGGCCGACGCTGGCACTGACCGT
>JANLQJ010000242.1:0-5137 GCA_031367715.1 Hyphomicrobiaceae bacterium
ACGGTCAGTGCCAGCGTCGGCCCGGAATGCTGACGCCAGCCAAGCGCTGGACGTCGTAAAGAACCATCGATGTGGGCCAACAGGTACGCGGAAACGACGAAAACACTTGACGCAGCAGCCTCATGTAAAGAACCGTCCAACCTATCGTTTGACTCGTGCTCGCAAGCGTAAGGGCGCACTGCTGTGCGCCCGTCCAAGAGCTTGCCGCGCAGCTAGACGGGCGCACTGCTGTGCGCCCCTACGCCATGACCTCTGTCACGAACCTTCAAAGTGACAGGTCAAACCATAAGTGGGCTGGCATAAGCACTTTGGCGCCACCGCGACATCGCCGCGCCTATGTGCTCTTGGCCGCCTGCGAAAACCGCAGCAGATAGCCGTCCGGGTCCTGCACGGCAAATTGCCTTACAACGTGATCACGATCCCCGGCGCGATACGTCTTGTCCTCCAGCGGCAGATAAATCGGCCAGCCCGCCTGCTTGAGGTGAGCTGCCAACGCAGTCGCATCCTCAACCCCGATCTCAAAATTCACGCCGCGCCCAAACGGCTTATCGAGCGGGCCGGTGATCCAGTGCCGGCCGGGCACGCGAATGTCCTCCAGCATGACCTGCGCGCCGCCCCGGTCGAGATAGGCGAAACCCTCCTCGGGCCGGGTATAGGCAACGGCGAAACCGGCAAGGTCGCACCAGAAGCGTAGCGATGCTGCAAGGTCGCTGACCAGCAGTTCGGGCACCAGCGGGGCGAATGTGACGCCGGCGGGCAGGGTCACGTTTGGCCACCCGCCCAGTCCAGCACCCGCAGCGCCCGCAACGTGACCCGGCGGCTTGCCTTGCCCTTGCCGGGCTCCATGAGCAAGCCGAGTCGGTCCTGGTGGACTAGATTCAGCGGCCAGCGCCCGTTCTGATGCGCCCGCGCCTTGACCACAGCGACAGCGTCGGCCACCCGCTCGTCGGGTTTGATGCCGGCGCTGCGCAGGTAGTCGAGCCCGCGCAACACATCGTAGTGCCACCATGTCGGAAAAGCGAAGTGCTCCCAGCGGCGGTCGATCACCTCGCTGGTGGTCAGCGAGCGGAACATGCGGCGCGCGAGCAGATACTCCTCGCCAAGCCGCCGGGCCCTGGTCACAGCAGCATATGGGCCATGGGCCGTCTCGTACGCCAGCAGCCCTTCGAGCACGCGGATGGTCGAATGAAACGACGATCTCTTGCTCTTGGGCGCCTCGCAGTTCCAGCCGCCGTCTTCCAGCTGCTCGCTGAGCAGGCGCTTGAGCAGCACGTCGCAGGGCGCCCCGAAATAGGCGCCCGAGGCCAAGATCGATCCATTGACGCAGGCCTCGGTCTCGCCCTCGAAGAACGGTCGGCCGTCGAGTTGACGCCAGGTGATCCGCTGGCGCACCAGGGCGGTTGCTCTTTGAACGGATGCATCGTGCGGATCGGCGCCCAACTCGCGCAACAAGGCAAGGGCGTCGATCGTGGTCATCCAGCCCTCGTCGTCTGCCGCGCCCCACTGGCCGGTGTTGGCCTGCAAGCCCAGCAGCTGTGCCCCCCAGCCTTCCTGGGCGACGCGCGCGCGCTCGGCGGCGACGGCTTCGACCGGCGAATGCGTGAGATCGCGCATGACCTGCCAGCGGATGGCGGGATCGCTGTCGAGAAGCCAGGCGAGGATGGTGCGACGGATGGGACGCGTCGGCATCGCAGGCCAGAAGTTTCCTAAGTTTCTACGGAACATCACGTCAGCTGCCCGGAGCGCTCGAAATGCCGCGACAGCCACACGAGGCCGGCCGCGATCAATACCACCAGCGTCAGGACCACGACCTGAATCGTTCCCAAGGCCGCGAACACGCCAAAGGCGTAGTCACCGATGAAGAGAACGACGCTTGCGGCCAATGCAGCGGTCAGGACGGGCGTTGCGATTTTCTTGCGCAACAGTAGCAGGATGCAACCTAACAAGCCGCCGAACACACAAATGGCGAAAGCGCCCACCATCCAGGCCGGCAAGGACGACATGACGGCGGCGCCCGCCTCGGTCAGTCCCGAGGCCACCAGGCCGGCCGGCGTCGAGCGGACGGTGTTCAGATATTCCATCACCCCGAACGCGTTCCAGGCCAGTCCCACCAGGGACAGGACCCAGTACCACACCGGAACCCGGTTCGACGGCGCGCCTGCGGACTCCACGAGGCATCTCCAATGTAGGTTGGGTCAAGCGTTCCAGCACGACCCGACATGCCATGGGCAGTGCTTGTGGCGCAATGTCGGGTCGCGCGAAGGGCTTGACCCAACCTACACGACGACGTGACCCATCACCCCTTCGGCGCCAGCATCATCACGATCTGCCGGCCTTCGAACCTGGGCTCGCTCTCGACCTTGGCGTAGACCTCGCTCTCGGCCTTGACGCGCCTGAGCACGTCGAAGCCGAGCTCCTGATGCGCCATTTCACGGCCACGGAAGCGCAGCGTCACCTTGACCTTGTCGCCTTCTTCGAAGAAGCGCTGCATACTGCGCATCTTGACCTGATAGTCGTTGTCATCGATGTTCGGACGCATCTTGATCTCTTTGACCTCGACGGTCTTCTGCTTCTTCCTGGCCTCGGCGGCCTTTTTCTGGGTCTGATACTTGAACTTGCCGTAGTCGAGGATCTTGACGACCGGCGTGTCGTCCTTGCCAGCGGCGATCTCGACCAGGTCGAGGCCGGCCTTTTCGGCCATGCCCATGGCATCGCCGGTCGGCACGCTGCCATGATTGTGGCCGGTCTCGTCGATCAGCTGGACCTGACGGGACCGGATGTCGCCATTGATGTTCGGGCCGTCCTTTTCGCGCTCTTGCGCGGGCTTCATTGGTCTCCGTGGGATGACGCAGTCTCCTGTAATTGTTGTTCCGGTTGTAGCGGCGCGCCGCGAGAGTAAAATTGGCGGCGCAGCGCGCAATTTCCGTCTGTGGGACGGGGAAGTCAAGCGTGGCTTTGAACTTTGGTGCGGGCGGACTATGAATGTATCGGCAGCTTGCCGTCAGTCTTGACCAAGGACGTTCCTAGCAGCCCATCATACACTTGAAGCGTGTGACGTTTCAAATCCCCGGCCAGGAACCGCCGGGTCACCAACTGCCGCCCGCGCTGGCCGATGGCGAGGCGTTCGGCGGCGGGCAACCGCAACGCCATGGACAGGGCTTGCGCAAGCGCGGCCGCATCGCCGGGAAGCACCCGCCAGCCAGTGATCTGGGCGGCGGGGGCCGATACGATGGTTTCCGGCAAGCCGCCGATGTCCGAGACGATCACCGGGCAGGCCATGGCGGCGGCTTCGACCGAAGTGCGCCCGAACCCTTCCGGCTCGATCGAGGCGCACAGGCCAAGCTCGGCCAGTGCGTAGCCGGCGGGGACATCGTCGAGCGGGCCGGGCAGGCGGATGTGAGACTCCAGACCAGCCTCGGCGACCAGCGCTCGCAGCTTGTCGGCATATTCAGCCTTGTTGCCGCTGCCGCCGGCCAGCACGATCACCAGGCCGTCCAGCGCACCGCGCTGCCGCATCAGCCGGGCCGCCTCGATGACGACATGCTGACCCTTGAGCTTGGAAAGGCGCGCCACCATCAGCACGACGCGGTCGCCGTCCTTGAGGCCCCAGCGCGTGCGCAGGTTTGCCAGCCGGGCGGGAGCGATGGCGGTGGGATCGAAGCGGGCCGGATCGATGCCGCGATAGATGATGGCGAGTTTTTCGGGCGCGATGCCGTAGCGTGTCCGGATCAGCCCGGCCGTGAACTGCGAATTGGCGATCACGCGGTCGCCGTTGGCCATCACACTGTTGTACATGCGCTTGAGCGGCCCGGCTTCGGCATAGGCACCGTGATAGGTGGTCACGAACGGCAGCTGCAAGCGCTGCGCCGCCCAATAGGCGCTCCAGGCCGGAGCGCGGCTGCGGGCGTGGATCAGACTGACCTGCTCGCGCGTGACGATCTCGGCGAGGCGTCCCGCATTCAGCCAAATGCGGGCCGGATTCTTGCTGGCGACCGGCAAGCGCACGATCTCGCCACCCGCATCTTCGAGCGCTCCCTCCAGCCGCCCACCTTGCGTGGCCACCAGCGCCCGCGCGCCGGCCTTGACCAGCGCTTCGGCGATCTCGATGGTGGTGCGCTCGGCGCCGCCTTCTTCCAGGCGCGGAATGACTTGCAGTATGGTGGGGGGCGAGGTGGACATGGCCGGGACTTCAAGCGCGAAAAGGCCTGAGCAGCAACCGCTAATGCTCGCAATCGACGATCGCTGGGGACGGCGGCGGCTGGCCTGGCTGCGCCGCGAGGCCAGCGGCGCGGGAGTTGCGCGCCCGGGCCTGCTGTGGCTGCCCGGCTTCAATTCGGTGATGGTCAGCAGCAAAGCCTCGGCGCTGGACGCCTGGGCCGAGCAAGACGGAAGGGCGCTGACGCGGTTCGATTATTCGGGCCACGGCCAATCGGACGGGCGGCTGGATCAGAGTTGCATCGGCCAATGGCTGGCCGATACGCTGGCGGCGTTCGAGCAGCTGACCGATGGCCCGCAGATCGTGGTCGGCTCCAGCATGGGCGGCTATCTGGCGCTGCTGCTGGCGCGGTCGCTTGGGGCGCAGGTGGAACGCCTCGCCGGCCTGGTGCTGATCGCCCCGGCCTGGAACATGACCGAGCGCCTGATGTGGGAGGAGATGACGCCCGACATCCGGGCGGTGCTGGAACGCGACGGCGTCTGGATGCGCCCGTCGGCCCATGGCGATCCCTATCCGATCACGCGCAAACTGATCGAACAGGGGCGCGAGCATCTGATCGACTTGTTCGATCTGGATCTCGGCTGCCCGCTACGCATCCTGCATGGTGCCAAAGACTCCGACGTGCCGTTCGACGGCTCGGTGGACCTGATCCGGGCGCAAGCCGACACCGACTCCCGTCTGATCGCGGTGCCCGATGGCGACCACCGGCTGGCGCGCCAACAGGATATCGCTCTGTTGCTCCGGCTGATCGAAGAGATCAACGAAAATCCGTAGTGTTCTGTAACAATCATTTGGAACCCCGAAAAATCGTCATCCCGGCGCAGGCCGGGACCCGTCCAAGTCGATGCGAGGCACTCAGGACGTACGCGGCAAGCCTCTGTTTCAAAGCACTGTTTCCGAATTGCCAACTGCTGCAGGTCC
>JANLQJ010000029.1:0-8798 GCA_031367715.1 Hyphomicrobiaceae bacterium
GCCAAGTTTTGGCGCCGCTCGCCCAAACACGGAGTTCGAGGCCCTGTAGGGCTGCGTCGCGCAGCTCGATCACATTCTTCCCCGCGTCGCACTTGAGCGACTTGACCAAGGCGTCGGTCAGGTTGGCAGTCGGCATGTTGCAATCCCTCGTTTGGCCGGTAAAATCGACGCTTCAAAAGGTACGCAAAAGGTACGCAAAACGAGTGGACTGGGCGGGAATTCATGATGCCACGAAAGATGCCAATGTACTAGTAAATAATTGATTTACAATATGTTTTTCGTTCCAATGCAGTCCAATGGATTCCCATAGGAATCAGCCTTGAAGGAACTCATAACCTGAAGGTCGTTGGTTCAAATCCAGCCCCCGCAACCACTTTTGTTATAGTCTACTGACCGTCGCGATTTGACGGGCCTGGAGGAACCAGGCCATGTCGTTGAAACCGCACAATAATGGTCAGCGATCGGCGGCAAGCCAGCCGATCTCGCTTCGGCTCGCCCCCGCCGACATAGAGCGGCTGCAAGCCCGCGCACATGTGCTCTCCGGAACCATAACAGGCGTCGCCCGCGATCTGATCCTGACCGGATTGGCCGGCGGCGACAACAAAGCGCTGGCGGATCGGCTGATGGCAGCCGAGCGCAGGCTCGCGGCCCTCGAAGGCTTGATCGGTGACGTCGGGCGTCAGTCCGAACGGATCGACGGCACCACCCGCGAGCTGCGCACCAAATTCGATGCGCTCTTGACCGCTCTGTCCTCCAGCGAATGAGCGGCATCATGAACGGCAACCTCAAGACCATCACCCTGGCGGCCCTCTTCGCTGGGATAGCGACCGCGTTTCTTGTCAACGAACTCGGCATCGACGTGTATCCACCCTCCTGGAGCGTGCCAGATGGGCGATGGGGCTACCATGATCCGGCAGGCGTTCGCTTCTGCATGGGTGCCCGCGCCCTTGCCGCAGTGGCCGACACGTCAAGCCTGCGGGCTTGGTCGGAATGTGAAGCGACACTCGCGGCCGGCAACTCTCTCCTTGGCTTCAACATGCGCTATTGGGCACTGATAGGCTCCAGCGCCTTTACCCTTCTCGCGGCCTTCGGATTTGCCCTGGCAGTACGCTTCGACCGACCGCCACACTGTGTCTTGCGCGGCAGGCGCCTATTGGTCGGCCACCCAGCCCGGCGTAGCTTCACAAAGTCTGCCAAAGCCGAAATCGCGCAATCCGGCGCAGGCCTGGAATTCCTGCCCGGCCTAACGGTCAGCCGAGAACGCGAAACGCGACACTGGCTGATCTGGGGCAGCGTCGGGGCCGGCAAGACGCAAACGATGTTGCGACTGATCCTTGCGGCCATCGAGCGCGGCGATGGCGTGCTGGTGCTCGACGTCAAAGGCGACATGACCGCGACATTGCCGGGTGAGCCCTTTCTGATCGCACCACAAGACCAGCGCTCGATGATCTGGGACGTGGCTCGCGATTGCCGGACCAAACAGGATGCCCGCGAACTGGCGGCCCGATTGATCCCCGACAGCCACGACCCGATGTGGGCCGATGCCGCGCGCGAGGTTCTGGTGGTCTGCGTTGCCACCCTCCAGGCGACGAAGGGCAACCGATGGACGTGGAATGATCTCCACGAGATGGCGACGGCAAGCGCAGAAACGCTGCTGGCCTTGGCCACAAAGCATCACGTCGATTCCGTCCGGATGCTGCAGAACCCGGACAGTCGGACGACGCAAAGCGTTCTCTCGACATTCCAAGCTCACATGCACGTTGTCGCCGCGCTTGCCGATGCCTGGCGCAACGAAAGCCAAGGCCGTTTCTCGGTCTCCGATTGGCTGCAAAGCCCGACGCCGTTTCGGCCGGTCATCCTCCAACACGATCCCCGCTATCCCGGACTGTCGAATATCTGGATCGGCGGCATGCTGGCCCTGCTTGCCTCGGCCGTCGGCAGTCCGTCGCTGCGCGAAAGCAACGAACGCCGGATCTGGATCTTCGCCGATGAGTTTCCGCAGCTGCCAAGGCTCGGCAACTTCTCGACCTTCCTTGATCTCGGCCGCTCAAAGGGCGTGATCGCCGTTATTTGCGTACAGGACTTGGCGCAACTGCGCGCCACCTATGGCCGAGAACGGGCCGACGCCTGGGTCGGCATGATCGGCACCAAGATCATCACCCGTATCAACGCGGGACGCGGCGCGGAGGAAGCAAGTCAGTTGATCGGCGACCAAGAGATCGAGCGAGAAGAGCGCAGCGAAAGCTACGCCAACGGCCAAACAAACGTCACCACCGCGCGGCGGCGCGAAATTCGCCGCGTAATCACGGCCGACGAAATCGCTACCCGACTGGGGCCGCGCGCCAAAGACATTCGCGTTCTGATGCTTGGCCAGGGCAATGACGCGCTGGAACTGTCCGTTCCCTACATGTCGCTGCCGATACTCCGCCCCGGACATATCCCGGCGGCCTGGTCCCAACAAACCGCTGGCGTTGCCGAGGCCAGCCCGAACCACGCCCTGAATGGCCGGCACGTCCGGACGCTGTCCAAAGATGCCGCCGACCGTATCCGCGATCTCGGAGACTAGCGCCATGGTCGCATCAATCTCGGCGCGTGGCGGCGTGCAAGCGGCTCTCGGTTACTACGGCCATCTCGGCCAAGACGACTACTATTTGCGCGGACATGAACCACCGGGCAGGTGGGCGGGGGAGGCGGCGGCTCGGCTGTCGCTGGATGGCCCGGTCGTTCGATCCGAATTCGAAGCGGCATTGCAAGGTATTGATCCGAAGACGGGCGAGCGCCTCACCGCAATTGGCGGCCGGCAGAAAAGCCACTCGGCCGGCTGGGACATGACGTTCAGCGCGCCGAAATCGATCTCGGTGCTGTGGGCATTGTCCGATGCCGACAAGCGGGTTGGGATCGAAAGCGCGCAACGATCCGCCGTGGCGGCGGCGACAAAACTCCTTGAGCAGACTGCTGCGCTCGCTCGGCGCGGGAAGGGCGGCGCGATCCGCGAACCCACGGCCGGTCTGCTACTGGCCAAATTCGACCACCACACCAGCCGCGACCTCGATCCGCAGCTCCACACCCATGTCTTCGTCTTCAATCTTGCCCCGCGCCGGGACGGAACGTGGGGCGCCATCGTCAGCCGCGAATTGTATAAGGCCCAGAAGCAGGCGGGCGCGATTTACCGCGAGGCACTGGGGGTCGAAATTGAGCGGCAAGGTTATGCCGTCGAACGGACGGATTCAAACCTTCGCGTTGCCGCCATCCCGCGTCGCATCGAGCGCGCCTTCTCAAAGCGCCGCGAAGCCATCGAGGCCGCTGCGCAAGAGTACGGCTATCGGTCGCCAAAGGGCATGGAAATGGCGGCGTTGCGGACCCGGAAGGCAAAGCGCAGCGTCGGGCGCTATGGACTGTTCGAAACTTGGCGGGCGGAAGCACTGGCTATGAGGTATGAGCTCAATGCGGCAATTGCCAAGCAGCACCAGCCGGGTCGCGCGGATCATTCGGGCAAGGTGCATTTTCAGGTGCCGTCGGGCGCGAACCGAAATGTCTATGAACGGGAGCCCAAGGCGTCACTTGGTGCAGCAACAAGCAAGCTAGCCGCTGTGGCACGTGCCGTTGATCAACCGGCTAGCTTGCCCAGCTCACAAGTTGATCTGAAGCAGCGCGACCGAGAAAGAGAGCGCGATTGAATGCTGTTCCGTGATCGAAGCAAGTGCGACGATAGCGTTCTACCATTTCGCAGTGCCTACTGATGGTCGTGCTGGTTTCTCCCCTCCTCAGAGCGCGGGGTTCCGTCAAACCCATACAATTGCTGCCATTTCCGGTCACTTCGTGATCGACAGAGACAACAATGTAGGCTTTCGTCGCTTTGAACGTATGAGCGGACGCTGACGAGAGATCGGGCGAACACTTGTGAGAGGTACACAGATTGAGCAAGGACTACCCATCGAAAGGCTGTCGACATCAAAAGCTTTTTGAACGAGCATTGCCCCTCAAATCTGACAGAAACTCAGAGCCAGGTTTACTGCCACTGACCAGAAGGCGATCACGCGCCCTCGTACAGGCGACGTAGAAGAGCTGCCGTTCGGTTTCCATGACGTCGTCGAGTTCGGTCTCGTCGGCAACGGCCTCCAGGCGTTGCCGCAACGGCAAAACACCGTCGTCGCAGGCCATGACGGCAACTGCCTTGAACTCCAGGCCCTTGGCGAGGTGCATCAGGCCAATACGAACGGCGCCGGGAGCCGGGCCCTTGAACAGCGTGATTTCGCTGGCGTTACAGCCGCCCGCTTCGATGCCGTCGCGCGCGCGGGCCATGAGGTCGCGTGTGCGCACGAATACGCCAATGTCCTCCGGCGCGATACCGTCCGCGACGCAGCCCGCAACGAATGCCGCGACGGACTTGGTCTCAGCGGCGGCGCTGTTTGCGATGATCACCGTCGGCAAAGGTCCATTGAAGACAGAGATCGTCCCTTTACGTTCCTCGTCCCGTCCGTCAACATCGGACAGTGATGCGGCGAGCAAGCGATCGGATGCTTCCCGAATCTGATGCGACGTGCGGTAGTTCACCTTCAGAGTCGCCGAGCGGCCCTGGACGTTGACGCCCAGGGTCTTCCACGAGAACGGCTGCTGGAGGATGCGTTGGCCGAGGTCGCCGGCAAAGAACAGTGCGTCGGGTGCGGCAGGTGCAATTGCCGCCAAGAAACGCAGCTCAGGCACGCCCAAATCCTGCGCTTCGTCGACCACGATGTGGGCGAAGGGTTTGTCAGCTAACGCCGCATAGTGCCGGGCCACGGCGATGAACACACTGGCTTCGGTCTCCAGGCCGCGCGAGGCGATGCCGTCGACCACGCGGGCGAACACAGGCCAGAGCTGATCGCGTTGCTTCTTGCCCATGCGGTTCTTACGGCCCAATCGCGGCACGTCGGCATAGCCGTCCACGTTTTTGATCTGCCAGGCGTCGACCACATGCGTCCATTCGGACATCAGGAAGCGCTCGGCAAATTTCTGCGCCCCTTCGACCTCCCTGGCCTTGGCCATGAGGCTGCGCAGAACATCCTCCTGGACCAGGTTGGGCGAGCGGGCAAAAGCGAGTTGGTAGAGTTCACGCGCGATGCCCAGAAACGGCGCGACCGTGATGCGCCCCGCGACACGATTGCTGTCGCCGGCCAGGATTTTCACTTTGCGTTCGAGCGCTGCCGACAGCGGTTCGGAAAACGTTGTTAGCAGCACGCGGGCGTCGGGGCCGCGCGAGGCAAGCTGCACCGCGCGGTGCAGGGCGACAACTGTCTTGCCGGTGCCGGCAGACCCTGCCACGCGGGCTGGCCCGGTGTAGCTGCGGTGAACCATTTCGCGCTGCGACGGATGCAGGAAGACGGTCCATCTCTCCCACGGCAGATCGAGAGCGCGTTCCAATTCTTCAACGTTGTCGACCACGCGGAAACGGCGCTGCGCATCGGGATGGGAGAAGGGATCGGCAACCACGACCGGCGTCGGTTTGGTGAGGATGCCTGTGATCGCGTAGGCGAGCAGCGCTTCGCTCGCCTCGGCCGGCAAATGGGCACCAAGGTCGAGGAAGCGATCCTCTGAGGCAGCAAGCACGTCATCGACCCAATCGGTGGGCACACCGACAGACAAAAGATCGTCACGGCCCATGGACTTGAATGGGTATACAACGGTGGAAGCCGCACGGACGGGCGCAAGCGGACGCAGATCGTCGCCGAGGCTCAGCGGCAGCTGCTGCGGAGCGCGTACCGCGATTTCCTCGGCTCGTTCGCGCACTTCCACGATCTGGGCGGCACCGGTTCTTGGATGCGTCTCGATGCGTCGCCGCTCGGCCCATTTGTAGGCATCGTCATGGTGCGCAACATAGGCCAGCAGGAAGCTCGAAGCCGATTTGTGGACAATGATGCGGATGTCGTTGTTGACACGGGCCGACCAGAAATTTGGATCCTTGGATGCATCGATCCGATGTAGTTGCAGGCCCTGACCGGAGATGTTGGTCTGCAGATCGAACACGGAGTCTTGACGGCCTTCTGCTCGTCGCGCGTCAGCTTCGTCAGCGCTGCTGTGAACGTGTCGGCGATGCGGAAGTCCATGGCTTAAGCCTTCCCCTGGGTAGCACGTGTAACACCCCAGATTAGAGTGGGACCATACTTGGGACCGATATACCCCACACATTCCCAACTCCAGCCGCCCCAATTGTATACGCGGCACCCGAAGTTCTTAGCGGCGGTCAAACCATCGACGGCTCGATTATAATGAGCTCTGAGAAAGCTCGGGTCTGCGTTTGAACCGTCCGTTACGACAAGTGCACGGTCAGACATCCGCTCTGAAAGCTTGCTCCACAACATTGATAGCGGTTCATGCCGCCGCGTGGAGTTCGAAATATATCTGATGCCTGAACTCGCTTCGCCACTAACCGGGCAATCGCCCCGGAAGCAGAAGAGGCCGATAGAGCCCGGGAACGTCTCTGCGGTCAGAGCGTACTGCCCAAATCCTCTTCGTCGTCTGACCGTGATCTCGCGACCGTCGCTTCTGCGATAAATTTCAGCCAGTATTGAAGGCTCCAGAAACCGGAATTGCCTCCCTTCGTTATCCGACCGTGGTTCCATGTCGCAGTCGGCGTTGCCGATCAACTCTGAATGTCTAAGCAACCAAGATTCCCGAGACAATGGCCGTAGTTTCATTTGGCGATCATAACTGATGTCGGTAAATACAAACGTGGATATGTAGCCACCGAAATATCTCAACGGTTCTTCCAAATCGAGGCCTGCACCGGGATAGAACAGGCTTCGGTCTCGAACAGCTTCGAGCCAATCATCCGGAATATAACCTTCGCTCATTACACCCTGAACACCTTCATCACTTCGTCGCCAAAGTGGTTGATCACCTTCACGGCGATCCGTCCCGTCTTGGGCCGGGCGAACGGGCGGGAGATGTCTCGGTAGAGCGTTTCCCAGGCGTCCTTGTCGATCTCGGCTTTCAACGCGGTTTTCAGCGATTTGTACGGATCGTTGGCGCCGAGGAAGTAGGCGTGGCGGACGAAGAAGCTTTCCTCGTTGTAGTCGGTGTCGATGAACCAGGCGGCGATGCTCTTGGTGTCGCCCGAACGGATGTCGCCGGTGCTGGGATCGAACACGTCGACGCCGTTGATTTTGACCGCGATTTTGTCTTCTTCCTCCGGCAGGAGGTCGATGTCCGGCTCGCCGAAGACGACGAACAGATTGCCCTTGCCGGTGTTCTTCAGTTCGCCGGCCATGTGCAGATCGGGGTTCATTTTGGCTTTAAGGATCGCCAGGGGTCCGAGGCGGGTGAGTTCGGAGGCATGCGCGTCGAAGGCGAAGGCGCAGGCGACCAGCACGTCATAGCGGTCGCGTTGGGCTTCGGCGGCGGCGGCGAGCAGGTCGGTCTTTGTCAGTGAACCGAATTCCGGGCCGATCAGGATGGCGGCGCGGCGCTGCTGATCCCCCTCCAGGTAGATGGCTTCGGCGCCGATATAGTCGCCGGGGCGGGTGGCGCGGCCGGTGATGGAATCGAAGCGGATGGTGTCGCGCTTTTCCACCTGATGCACGCCGGCGGTTTTCAGATGCTCCAGCACCATGGCGGAGAAGTCGGCGGGGGGCGTAGCCAGCCGCGCGCGGCGGCGCTTGCCGGCCATGGCCTTCAGGTCGTCGGCGAGTTCTATGTCGCCTGAGGGCACGGTGCGGTGCGGCGACAGGGTCTCGACCGTGAACGGGCCGGTGACGCGCACCTTTGATGTGTCCGCATAGGGACGGTCGTAGAGGTATTCGATATCGGCGGCCTTGGCGATCGAGGCGTCGATTTTTCGTTGGCGGTCTATGCGCGCTTCCCACCAGGCGGCGTGGAATTTTTTGGCGGGGGCCGGCCAATCCCCAGCTTCGCGCGGGATTTGCCACTCTTCCCAGGATTGTTTCAGTTCTTTGTTGAGATCGGCGCGAAGCGGCTCCAGTACCTGCTGCGCGGCCTCCCAGATGACGTCGATCTCGGCGTTGTTGGCGATGGATTTCAGCGTGATGTGTGGCACGCGCTCGTAGACGAAGCCTTGGCGGATGTCGCCGGTGGTGGCCGTGTCGGGCTGGATGCGGCCCAAGACCTCCTGCTCCTTGGCGCGGCCCTCCTTGCTGTCGGCGAGGTGGTAGTAGGCAAAGCGCGCGCTCATCAGCCGCGTGCGCGCGAGCGCCAGCGCCACGCGCGAAGTGTCGACGGTGATCCAGCGCCGGCCCCACTGCTCGGCGACCACGGCCGTGGTGCCCGAGCCGCAGGTGGGGTCGAGCACGAGGTCGCCGGGGTCGGTGGTCATGAGGAGGCAGCGAGCTACTGATTTCGGTGAGGTCTGAACGATGTATGCCTTTTCTTCATGGAAGCTCCCAACGATTGTATCTGTCCAAGAATTATGAATCTCGGTTACTGGAAAATCACGATTGTACCGTTTGTATCGCAGGCTGTTGGTCGCAGCAAAAAGCCTATCCGCCCTGACTGCTCTGTCGAGTCCAAGTCTCTGCACTTTCCAATGACGAGAAGCTCCTGGATGGAAATCGTTTGCTTGGAATTTGTAATCGAAAGTCGAAGCGCCCGCCCCGGCGGACGCCAAATCCCTTGATGCAAATTCACCGTCATCTTGAAATTCCCTCGGTATGTATTGCCTTCGGAATTCCTGCTTATCCACATCACTCCGTCAAGATGAGCAGCCGATACGGCATCGGCAGCGTACGGACGGCGGCATAGGCCAGGCGGGGCATCATGGCGGCCAGGTCGTAGCGCCGGTTGAAGCGGTATTCGAACTCGGCCAG
>JANLQJ010000031.1:0-14840 GCA_031367715.1 Hyphomicrobiaceae bacterium
AAAGAAACGCAAGAAGCAGAAAGGCCCCCTCGAGGGGGCCTTTCTGCTTCTCCCGCCACCGCCCTCACTGGCTCCCTTTTACTCCGGCCCGCTGGTCCCCATTCGCTCCGGCGTTGACAGCCGTCCAAAGGAACTGGCGCTGGCCGGCCAGCTGGACCTGTTCATTGCCGACACGCAGCCGCGTGGCCAGCGCAACGCCAGCCGGGCCTGGGATCAGCTCATGATCAGCGCCCGCCGGCAGGGCGAGGACTACGCCAAGTCGCTGCCGCCCGCTCACGGCTGGCCACCGTTCGTGCTGGTGTGCGATGTCGGCCACTGCATCGAGGTCTAAGCCGATTTCACTGGCCAGGGAAAGAACTATGCCCAGTTCCCGGACCGGCAGGGTTTTCGCTGAGGTCCATCGCAGCTACGCAGTCAACTCTTTCTGCTGAGCCGAGATGCAGGTCCGCTCATGATCGACAAGGAGAATCTGATTTCAAGCCACCATTGAATACAAGAAATTGCGTGATTGCCCCAAACCGGACACATAAGTTAGCGGCTCGACATCGCCCGCAGTCGGCGCTTTCGCAGTGATCTTGCACCTATCGATTTTGCAAGCTGATCAGTGAGCCGACCAAGGTGGGCGTTGACATCGGCTGCGGGTCAAGAGCCAGAGGCACGAGGCTCTATTCCGCATTAGTGGCGCCGGGCAAAATGGGCCGCCGGATGGTGGCAAATGCGGCACGCTTTCCGGTTCCTTGCGGGAAAACCCGGTTTGCAGCAGGCCAATTCTATTGTCGAGAGCCACGCGCTCAACTAGCTTCCAGACTAAGACAATCAATTTTTGGAGTGGCAAATGCGTTCTTTGAAACTGGGCTTAGCAGCCACGGCGGTGATCTGCGCACTTTCGGCGCCGGCCCAGGCCGACTGCATCAAGGTCGAAGCGCTCGGCGAAGCTTTGAGCCACGATATCGCTGTGCTCTTTGCGACGCACGGTCTTGCAAACGTCATCTATGGGAAGGGCCGTGCGGGCAATGGCCCGGTCCACACGACCTGCAAAGAAAGCTCAACCACGACGACGTGTGTATCCTCGCAGACGGCGTGCAAAGTGACAACACCCAAAAGCTGCTTAGGCGCTTGGTTTTGCTTCCCCTCGTGACCCCGATACTTGGCGCAAATGAAGATATCTGGGGAACTTCGAGCATCGACCGGCGCGGGCCAAATCGACGCGCCTGGCCCAAAGCAGAAACCCATCCAGCAACCACGCACAATTCCAGGTTTTCCCCGGCAACACCACATGCCACTCCTTCGCCTGCCGCCGCCCCGCCCCCATCAACCCGACTTGTTGCCCTCATCCCAAAGCTTCGGCTCCCAGAACTCGACCTTGTTGCCGTCGGGATCGAGCACCCAGGCGAAACGCCCATTCTCATGCGACTCCGGACCTTGGTGCAGAGCGATGCCGCCTTGCGCCAATTGGGCGATCAGTCCATCCAGGTCATCGACCCGGTAGTTGATCATGTGGCCCGCCGTGCTCGGGGCGAACCACTGGCTGTCGGAGGCCGCCACGCTCCAGACGGTCACGCCCTTGTCCTCGGCCAGATCGTCCGGCCAGCGCAGGATGGCGCCTCCGAAGTCCTCAAGCCGCATACCGAGATGTTTTTCGTACCAGGCCGCGAGCTCCTTGCCGCTGCCCTTGGCTTTGATGAAGACACCGCCAATTCCGGTTATTCGGGCCATGGACATCTCCGTGGATGGTTTGCGTAGGTTGGGTCAAGCTCTTGCGCGACCCAACACCCACGGGCAGAGTTTGTGGCACGATGTTGGGTCGCGCGAAGTGCTTGACCCAACCTACGCCGATCTACGCCGCACGACTATGGAGTCACTTGTCCGGCCAGAAGACGTTCTCGAAGTTATGTTTGCCGTTGATCCGATAGACCAGGAAATCGCCGTCAACGGTCGCGATCCGGCGCAGTCTCAGCCGCTCAGCCAGGGCCACCAGCGAGACGTCCGCGAGATCTGCTGGCAAGTCATCATAGACGCCGAGAAGTTCAAAAATGCGCAATTGATCCCGCGCGGTCACGGGTTCCAAAATGAGCGCCTTCTGCACCCAATGTAAGAATTTGTTCTGCGAAATGCGATCGCGCCGCAGCAGATGCACCACTTGCATGACCACGAGAACACTGGTCATGAGTTGGCTGTTTGGACGCTCTATGAAGGCCAATGCGCTATCGTGATGGCGGTCGTTTTTGCTGAACAGGGCGTAAAGCGGACCGCTGTCGACGAGCGTGCTTGGCATCCAAAGACTCCCCGATCAGTTCCTTGCGGCGAGGCCGGGAGCTGTCATCGGGACCGCCAAGCTCATAGCAGCCGAAAACGTCCTTGCCCAATTCGTAGGGGCTGAGCTTCTTCGTCACTGGCTCGCGCGCCAGTTTCTCGGCAATCGCTGCCCGCACGAAATCGGACGCCTTGATATCCTCGGCTTGCAGTTTTTCGCGAAGCTGCGCGTCCAGCTCATCAGGCAAGCGGACTGTCAAGGTCATCGGACCACCCTTGATCGGCAATACAGGATGTAATACGTAGCATGGCGGCGATTAGGCAACAACGTCCACCCTACTCCGCCGCCTGCCGCCGCACTTGCGCGGCGTCGATGCGCGCCTCGATCACCGGGCGGAAGTGATTGATCAGCCCCTGGATCGGCCAGGCGGCCGCATCGCCAAGCGCGCAGATCGTGTGTCCCTCGATCTGTTTGCTGACCTTGAACAGCAGGTCGATCTCGGACTTCTCTGCATCGCCGGTCACCAAGCGTTCCATGACGCGCCACATCCAGCCGGCGCCCTCGCGGCAGGGCGTGCACTGGCCGCAACTCTCATGCTTGTAGAACGCCGCCAGCCGCGCGATGGCGGCGATGATATCGGTCGAGCGATCCATGACAATGACGGCGGCGGTGCCCAGGCCCGAGCCCAGCTTTTGCAGCGAATCGAAGTCCATGGACAGGTCAGTGCCGCATTTGCTGGCCGGCAGACAGCGCACGGACGAACCGCCGGGAATGACAGCGAGGAAATTGTCCCAGCCGCCGCGCACGCCGCCGCAATGGCGGTCGACCAATTCGCGAAAGCCGATGCCCATTTCCTCTTCGACCGTGCACGGCTTGTTGACGTGCCCGGAAATGCAAAACAACTTCGTACCCGTATTGTTGGGTTTTCCCAAGCCAGAGAACCAGCCGGACCCGCGCCGCAGAATGGTCGGAGCGACGGCGATCGATTCTACATTGTTCACCGTGGTCGGCGCGCCATAGACACCGACATTGGCCGGGAACGGCGGCTTCATGCGCGGCTGGCCCTTCTTGCCCTCCAGGCTCTCCAGCAGCGCCGTCTCCTCGCCGCAGATATAGGCGCCGGCGCCATGATGCACGACGATCTCGAAGTCCCAGCCGTGCAGGTTGTTCTTGCCGATCAGTTTTGCTTCGTAGGCCTGATCGACCGCCGCCTGCAGACGCTCGCGCTCGCGGATGAACTCGCCGCGCACATAGATGAAGCAGGTGTGGGCGCGCATGGCGAAGGAGGCGATCAGGCAGCCTTCGACCAGCAGATGCGGATCGTGGCGCAGGATGTCGCGGTCCTTGCAGGTACCGGGCTCGCTTTCATCGGCGTTGACGACGAGATAGCTCGGGCGCGGATCGGTCTTGGGCATGAACGACCACTTCATGCCGGTCGGGAAGCCCGCCCCGCCCCGCCCGCGCAGGCCCGAGGCCTTCATCTCGTCGATGATCCAGTCCGCCCCCTTGTCGATGAACAGCTTGGTGCCGTCCCAGGCGCCGCGTTGCCTGGCGCCCTCCAGGCCCCAGTCGTGCAGGCCGTAGAGGTTGGTGAAAATGCGGTCCTTGTCGGCGAGCATGGGGGGCCTTTCGGAGGCGGCGCGGGGCCGGATCGATGTGGCGCCCAAGAAACCAGGAGGGGGCCGAATGTCAAGGCGCGCTGGGAGCGCGGGCGACGTTGCCCTGTCGCCTTGCTGATGCAGTTGCCTACGGGCCCTTCGGCGGCGGCAGTATCAGGCGCACCGTGGTGCCCGCCAGGCCGCTCTCGCGTTCGAGCTGGCCGCCGAGCTGTTGGGCAAAACCCGCGACCAGCCGGCCACCCATACCGGAATCGGCGCGCTTGGGATCGATCCCAATGCCGTCATCGGCAACGGTCAGGCAAAGCCTGCCAGGCTCGCGCTTGAGCGTCACCAGCACCGTTCCCGTGGAGTTGGCGGCAAATGCATACTTGACGGCGTTGGTCACCAGCTCGTTGACAATCAGACCAACCGGAATCGCCTGATCGGTCGGCAACAGCACGCTGTCTATGTCGGTCTTGAGCACAATCGTCGTGCCGCCGTTTTGGACCGAGGCGACCAGCTCGCGGCACAACTCATCGAGATAGGTTGCCGCTTCAACCGCCTCGACGCTGTTGGATTTGCTGAGCGTGGCATAGAGCCGGCCGAGGGCGTCGATACGATTGGAGACCCGTTGCAGCGCCGCTTTGCCCTCGCCGCTGCTGTGACTGCGCGATTCGATCATGACCATGGAGGCGATCGACTGCAGGCTGTTCTTGACCCGGTGCGTCAGCTCCTGCATCAGCCTGCCGATACGCGCCAGCGCCACCGCGTGTTCGCGCTCCAGCCACACCCGTTGCGTGACATCTTCGATCGCCAACAGGATCTGCTTGATGTTGTTGCCGGGCCGATAAACCTTGCGCGCATTGAGCAGCATCACGCGTTCACCAATGGTCGGAAACAGGTGCTCGACTTCGAACGCCTCGATGGTGGTGTGGCCCGAAATGATGGTATCGAGCGCGATGCGCAGCTTGGGAATGTCCCATTGGCCGTTGCCGACCTCATAGAGCTTGCGGCCAACCGTATCTTCCGGTGCGACCGCGAAGGTGCTGCAGTACGCACGGTTCGCGAACCGGATGGTGAGGTCGGGCTCAAGCACCAGCAGGCCGTCGCGGATGGTTTCCACGAGATCCAACTGGTCGGCTTCGTCCATCGCTGTTGCTCCCGGCTGCAAGAACGCGATCTTGCCAGAGAGTCCGCTTCAGCCTCCCGCTAGGGGCGACTGTGCGCAAGTTGCGATGAGTTGTCGGTAATGTAGATTACCAAGAAAGCGGAAAATTCAGGTTTCCGGGTAGGTTTTAGGTAGATAATGCGTGGTCCGCTGACGGACCAGCTGGTAACACTCGCAAGAGGCCTGGGCGAGGTCCTGCCGGTTACGAATCGTCAATTGCCGAAGACCACGCTCGATCAAGCCTGCCTGTTCCAGTTTCTTGGCGACATTCGAGATGGTGGGCCGCTGCACCCCCAGCATTTCGGCCAGCAGGTTCTGCGTGATCGGCAGGATGTCGCCATCGCCGCGGTCCTGCATCATGAGCAGCCAGCGCGCCAGCCTTTGCTCGAGGTTGTGCGCGCCATTGCAGGCCACCGACACCATGATCTGCTCCAGAAAGGCCTGGACATACGCTGTTGCCAGATTTCGCAAGGACGGCATCGACTGCAACGCTCTGGTGAATGCCACGCGGGGCATCCTGGCCGCAGTGCCAGGGATTTGCACCAAAAACCGGGCAACGGAGATCTTGGCGCCAAAGACGGCTTGCACGCCGGCGTAGCCCTCGCGCCCGATGGTCGCCATTTCAATGGCGCGACCATCCGTATAAACCGCCAGGATCGAGATGACGCCGCTATCGGGAAAGTAGACGTGATCGAGCGGGCTGTCGGCATCCACCAGCACCTGTTCGCGTTGCAGCGCAATGTGCTCGAGTTCCGGCTTCAGCAGCTTGAGATCGCGTGCCGGCAGCGCGAGCAAAAGCCGGTTGCGCGGCCAATTTATTGCTGTGTTCATACCCTCGATAACGCGCCGGGATCGATCCGGTTGCGTATGGCGACGGAAATCGATGCAGGAGCGCAGTAAAACCCCAGGTGATTTTCGTGAACTGCGGAACCCGGCGTTTCACCCCCACAGCTTGCGCAGCTTCTTGGCCACCCGCTTATGATCGGCAACGCGCAGCATGTTGTGCAGCAGGTCGCGGTAGTCGCCATAGCGGTTGATCGGGATCGTGCCCAGTTCAGGCCAGCTCTGCGCGATGGCCGACTTGATCAGCAGGTTGCCGCGTTTGGCCTCGGGACTAAGGTTCAACATCAGCGTGTAGATCTCGCGCGCGATCAGCGGATGCAGGTGGTTGACGAAGCTCTGCGCGTAGGTCTGGGCTGCCGACCAGGCGGACATGCGCAGTTCCATGTAGGCGAGGTCGAGTTGCGTCAGGGCGTTGAACTGTTGCACGCCCCACAGCCAATCGGCCGTCGCTTCGCTCACGGCATCGGCTTGCGGCATGCCCAAGCGCGGCACTAGATCGCCGACCGTGAGCGGCATCTCGGCGGTATCGGTCGGACGCCAGAAAAAGGCGCGGCCGATCTCGCCGCCGAGGCCGCCGAGGAAAAAGTCATACTCGTTCTGCAGCGGCCGGATGGTTGGATGGCTGACCATGTTGGGGCCGGTGACGCAATGGCCGGTGGCATAGAGCCAGGCGTCGCGCTCAGCCTGTGTCGCTTCCTGCAGCGGCAGCAGGATGTGGCGCAGCCCAAACCGCTCGGCGAGAGTTTTGGCCAGGACAACATCGCGTTCGGTCGAAGGGGCCGCAACGGTGACGAAAGTAAGGTCCTTGATCAGCGGCTGGTACGCCGCCAGCAGGAAGCGCGTTTCATTGCCGCCAGTCAGCGCCACGACGACCTTTCCCCGCGCCAGTAGCGCCTCGGCCGATTTGCGCACGATCTCGGCGACCCGGTGGGCGCTTTCCTCGGTCGAACCGGTATGAGTAAAATCCTTGGCCGGCCAATGGCGCGCAGGCTCGAAGGTAGCGAGATCGAGAAAGTGGTTGCAGAGCAGGCGCTTGATGCCGTGATGGGCGGTCAGCCCCGATGCGAACCAGCCTTCGCCGGGCACATCGATCCTGGTATAAAGGTCGCGGTCGAAGCGCGCGGTGTAGGCCGCATCGTCGAGCAGCAGGCCGGCGGTCGAGGCGGCGGTGCTGGTCGCGGGGTCGTAGACCAGCGACAGCGTGCCATTGGCGTCGAGATAGATGCGTTCAAGGGCCTGGGTGGCAAGGATGCACAGCCAGGACCCGCCGAGCCGGTAGAGCGTGGCCTCGATGGCCGCATCGCGCACCTTGGGATCGGACGACAGGTCGAGCCGAAGGGGTTCGGCGATCAGCGTCCCAGCTGAATGGTCGATTGGTGTGCCGAGCAGCAGCCCGATGCGTTGGTTCTGGCTGTCCACAACGGGAATAGTTGGCGCGCCGGCAAAAGCCTGGATGTGCCAGTGCCCGACGGCGTGGCAGACGGCTCCCGCCTGGGGCGCTATCGGGCCGCGCGCAATTCGGAACTGGCCGCGCCAGTTTTTGGGTGACGGAATGATGGGAAGCTGGCGATCCATGGCCCCTCGGGTGGGTGGTCCGATGGTCCGTAGGTCGGGTCAAGCCGGTTCGGCGCGACCCAACGTGGGACGAACGGTGTACGCCGATGTGGGGTCGCGCAAAGCTTGACCCAACCTACGCAACCTACGCCTTTGGTGCCGCCGCCGCAGCAGCCTTTTCGGACCGCGCCTTGTCGCGCTCATCGAACGCGGCCCGCCACGAGCCGACCACCGTGCCGTCGAACAAGCGCTGATCGGTCAGCGTGGTCGGCCCGCCTTCGGGCGCCGACAACTGGCGGTCGATCTGCGGCCCGGGCTCAGGATGTTCGCCGCGCTCGAAATCGTCGATCAGTTCGTTGAACGAGACCGGCGTCAGGTCCTCATAGGTGTCGCTGCCGACCAGCACCATGGGCGCGTTCACGCAGGCGCCCAGGCACTCGACCTCTTCCCAAGAGAGCTTGCCGTCGGCGGTTCGCTCATGGGCATGCGGGGCAATGCGCTGCCTGCAGATGTCGAGCAACGCGCCGGCGCCGCGCAGCATGCAGGGCGTGGTGCCACAGACTTGGATGTGAGCCGACGTGCCAACTGGCGATAACTGAAACTGCGTGTAAAAAGTCGCGACCTCAAGCACGCGGATGAAGGACATGCCGAGCTTGACCCCGACCCACTCGATCGCGGGTTTGGTGACCCAGCCCTCTTGCTCCTGCGCACGCCACAACAGCAATATCACGGCCGAAGCCTGCTTGCCGGGTGGGTATTTGGCGATGGTGGCATCGGCCCAGGCTGCATTCTCGCTACTGAAGGCAAAGCTGGCGGGCTGGACGGAATCGAGACGACGAACGGACATGGCAGCTCGTGTTTTTCATGCGGCGGCGAGATGCGGCCTATTTGAGTTCAATGCACCACTCGATATCGGTCATGCCGGGCTTGATATAGTCCTCGAGCGTGATGAAGCAGGTGGCAGCTGCCGCGCCCTTCTGCAAGGTCACCAATGCCGCATCCTGATCCAGTGTCTTGGAGACTCGCGACGAGGCATCCTGCGGCACGAAGCTGACGGACTTGATGTCGTAGCCACTCGACATCAGGGTTCGCATCTTGACACGCTTGATCGCCGGCACGGCCGGATCGGGAGCCGGGGCGGCGGCTTGCGCCGGAGCTGCTGCGGGTGCAGCGGCGGCGTCCGCTGGCTTGGCGGCCTTGTCGGTCGCGCTTTTCGTGCCGTCTTGCGCTATTGCAGCGCCAGCGGTCAATGACAAACCAACGGCCAGCAAAATTGCCATCCTCGACATCGATTTCCCTCCCAGACGGTCCCCGAGGCGTCAACTCCCCTGCGGCCCGAACTATTGCCCTCTCCGGCTGCACGCAGCAAGCCTGCGACCGGAGTTTTCCCGCCCCGGCTCAGCTCGCGGCAGCCTCTGGGCCGTGATCCGCGCCATGCTCAGCCGCACCGATCTGGTCCAGATACTGGTCCCACATGTCGTCAATATGTTTGGCGGCCGTGGCCGGCGACATCGCCACCAGCATGCCGTCGGAATGCTCGACCACCAGGCCGGTGGCCATCAACCGCGACAGCGCATCCTGGGTATCGAACTGGACGTGGACCTGGAATTGCTGCGTCAGGAATTCCTCGATGGCCGCCTGCGCATGCTCCAGTTCGTCGCGGCGAACGCTGGTCTTGGCGAGCAGCGCATAGAGCAGCAGCTCCTCCTTGATGTCTTCTTCCTCGGCCCGCTCGGTCAGCAGGGCCAGCGCGCCCTGATTGTTGGAAATGTTATGGAAATATAGGTTGCGCGTCACTTTTAGCATGTAACGAGTGCGCTTTTGCACCACCTGGGCGACTTGCTGGCTGGCGGCGCCGGCCAGGCCGAGGATCGCCAGCGCCGCTCCGATTGGAGTCATGGCCGCCGCGATCACCTTGGTGGCGGTGCTGATGACGCCCATGCCGATGCCACCGCCCGCCGAGGCGCCGATGGTCATCTTGTCCTTCGAGCGGAACTTGACCTTGGTATTGGGAAAAATCACCTCAAGGTCGGGCCGCGGCATGTCTTTGAACATCTTGATGTAGATGTGACTGTCGTCGATGTTGGGCGGCAGGACTTTGCGGTTCTTGGTGACGGTCTTGCGGGCCCTGGCCTCGCTGACTCGGTCGGCGACCATGACCTCCTTGACCCGCTCCTCCTCATGCTTGAGGCACAGCAGCAGGAACACGCGCTGGAACACCGCAACGTCGACCGGCTTCTTGCCGCGCAGCCGGCCGCTCAGATCGGGCTTGACCACATCGGTTGACTCGCCGCGCACATAGAGAATGATTTCGGAAAATTCATCCAGATTGACCTCGAGTTCCAGGCCATAGGGATTCTCCTCATCGATGACCGCCTGCAGGCCGGCGCGAGGGATCTCATCGTAGTTGGCCCGCTCCAGCATGGCGCGAACCGACTGGATGAACGCAGGCTTAGCGCCATTGCTGCCGGCTTCGGCGGAGATTGCCGAGGCAGCGGTGTCGCGATCCGGATTGAAGGGCTGATAGGATTCGATCAGCTCCATGCCACGGTCGGCATAGTTGAGATGGCGCCAATGGGCCAGATAGCGAAAGCAGGCCCGCACCTCGGCCGGATCGTATCCCGGCCACAGTTCCGGTGCCGACAGGGTTTTCAGGATGGCGCCGCGCGTCACGGGGATGTAGCGGTCCCGGGGCTTGAAGGCGGGTATTGCAGGCAGCCGTTTGGCTCCGCGCGCAACTTGCGCGGCTGCAGCCGGCTCGGCCGCCCCGGTCATCGGTTCCACACGCTGCAGCATCGGCTCATCGCCTCCCTCGTCCGATGCGTTGCATAGCACAGCTCACGGCGGTCACAAACCGACAGCATGCCGCCCCAGGGTCAGACGGGTGACCGTGATCGGTCATTGATCGGGCAGGTGTTTTCGAATTGGCCGTGAACCGCGGGCCGGCAACAGCGGATAGGGCGGAACTTTCGGCGCCGTTAACGATTATCGAAAGGCGACGCTCTGTCGTGACCAGCGTGATGACCACCTTGGCATTCGGCGCGTTCATGCCGAGCAGCGGTGAAGCAAAGGCGTGCGAAAATTTATGATCAGCTTAAAGCTCATCTTGCGACTGATTACGACCGTTCGGACCAAGGTCGATGCCCCGTATCGGACCTGCCCGATCGCAATGCTGGCTGACAATTTGTCAACGTACCTTCTGCGCGGGGCCCCCGGCAGTGTCCCGCAGCCTGCGAAGTCGCACGTTAACCGATGTTGACACTTCAGGTGCACTTCCCTAGGTCAACATACTAGGTTGCGCTGGATTTTTTGACAGTCTCTACAAGCAGACGCGTGCAACCTCAGTAATGAGCACATTGGAAAGGACTATCCATGTACAGAGTAATTTTGACGCTGCTCGGCATTTCCTTGCTGGCAACACTGCAGTTCCTGGGCGCGCCCGGCGCACAGGCCGGCGGCATCGCCTCGTTCTACGGCTATGACTTTGCCGGTAAGCTGACGGCCAATGGCGAACGCTACAATCCGATGGGCATGACAGCTGCCAGCCGCAGCCTGCCGTTCGGCACCATCGTGCGCGTCACCAACCGCAACACCGGCCGCAGCGTCGTGGTTCGCATCAATGACCGCGGACCATTTGTCGGCGGCCGCGTCATCGACTTGTCGCAGGGCGCTGCCGGCGTCATCGGCATGCTCGGCTCGGGCGTTGCCCCGGTCGACATCGCTATTGTCGGCCGCGGCGGGCGCACACTGGTTGCCGCCAACACGCATAAGAGCCATCGTGCCGTGCAGGTGGCAGCTCGCGTCAAGAAGCACCATCGTGCCGCCATCCAGGTGGCTCGGCTCAAGGTGAAGTCGCACAAGACAGTGGTCGCAAGCCTCGGTCGTCACAACCACAAGCACCGCGGCACAGCGATTGCCCACACCACTCAGACCCTGAAGTCCGCGCAAGGCTTCAAGGCGGCCAAAGCCAAGTCCGGCAACTGATCAACGGTTGATCCGTGGATCAAGCGCGTCGCTCCAAAACCGGGGCGGCGCGTTTTTCGTTTCAGCGCGTCAGCCACAGCGACAGCACCGGAAGGCCGATCAGCAACGCCACGCGGACGAATTCGGACAACAAGAACGGCACCACGCCCTTGAAGGTCTCCAGCATCGGCACATCCTTGGCGATGGAGTGAATGACAAAGACGTTGAGGCCGACGGGTGGATGGATCAGGCCGAGTTCGACCACCACCAGGCTGAGCACGCCAAACCAGATCGCGACGTCGCCGGGCGGCAGCCCCAGATCGAGCGCCATGACGACCGGAAACAGCACCGGCACCGTCAAAAGGATCATGCTGAGGCTGTCCATCAGGCAGCCGAGCACGATGTAGATGGCAACGATGCCGACGATCACCAGCATCGGATTGGTGCCACCAGAGGCGGCCAACGCGGCGGCCTGGGTGGTCAGATGGGTGCGGGCCAGGAAGGCGTTGTAAACCTCGGCGCCGAGCAGGATCAGAAAGATCATGCCGGACTGCTCGGCGGTCTGCAGCAATGCCCGTTTGATCTCGGGCCAGCGGGAGCCGCCGATCAGCACTGCCGCCGCGCCGGTCAGCGCCGCACCGACGCTGGCGCCTTCGGTGGGCGTGAACAGACTGTGGTGGAAGAAGGCATCGCCGTTCATGCCGATGAAAACGATAGCGAAGATCGCCAGCACCGGCCAAGTCGCCAGCACCGCGGATGTGCGGGCGCGAAACGGTTGCGGCGCGCGGCCGGGCGGCGCCCAACTGGGCTTCAGGCGAACCGTCAAGGCGATGGCGATGAGGAAGCCTGCAATCGCCAACGCCGCTGGAATGATGGCGGCCAGAAACAGTTTTGCCACGTTCTGTTCGGTGAGAATGGCGTAGATGACCAGCGGCACTGAGGGCGGCACCAGGATGCCGAGCGTGCCGCCTGCCGCCAGCACACCGGTCGACAGCGCGCCCGAATAGCCGAAGCGGCGCATCTGCGGCAGCGCTACCTGGCCCATCGTGGCGGCAGTCGCGAGCGACGAACCGCAGATGGTGCCGAACGCCGCGCATGACAGCACCGCCGCCATGGCAAGGCCGCCGCGAAAATGTCCGACCAGGGCCTCGGCGCCCTGGAACAACCGCGCCGACAGGCCCGAGACGGTGGCGAGACTCCCCATCAGCAGGAACAGCGGAATGACAGAAAAGGACGGATTGGCGAGCGTCTCGTAGGGCGTCTCGTTGAGGAACGAGAGGTAGCGCGGCATTCCGTCGATGGCGACGAAACCGGCCGAGCCGACCGCCAGCATGGCGACACCGATCGGCATGCGCAGCGCCAGCAGTACGAGCAAGACGGCGAAGCTGGCGAGGCCCATCAGCGGGGGGGACACTATCTTATATCCTCAACGAAACTATCGGCCCCATCGCCCTCTCCCAAAGGGAGAAGGGAAAATAAGCCCCGTCGACACAGTGTCATGCAACAATCAGCCTAAGGATTTATCGCACCGAACCCAGCCCGAAGCGGGCTCGCCCGATACGTCCCCAGCAGGCGCACTTCCTTGGTGAAGAACGACAGTTCCTCCATCGCCAAGGTCACCGACCGATCCCTTGGGTGGCCCTCGATATCGGCATAGAACATGGTCGCGGAGAAAGTGCCGCCGAGCTGATAGGACTCCAGCTTGGTAATGTTGACGCCGTTGGTGGCAAATCCGCCCAGAGCCTTATAGAGCGCGGCAGGCACGTTGCGCACATTGAAGATGAAGCTGGTGACCCAGGCGCCATCGGCTGCGACTGCGTCCTTGGCCGTCTTGGCGAGCACGACAAAGCGCGTGGTGTTGTGGGCCTCGTCCTCGACGTCCTCGGCCAGCACGTCGAGGCCGTAGATGCCGGCGGCCAGCGGCGGCGCCAATGCCGCCCGGGCCAGATTGCCCCATTCGGCGACCTCGCGTGCCGCCCCCGCGGTGTCGCCGGTGATGTGCGCTGTCAGGCCATGCTTGCGGATGATCTTGCGGCATTGCCCGAGCGCATGGACATGACTGTAGACGTCGGTGATCTGATCGAGCTTGGCGCCCTTGATTGCCATCAGATGGAAGCGCACGCGTAGGAAGTGCTCGCCCACGATAAAGAGCCCGGCATTCGGCAACAGATGATGCACGTCGGCGACCCGGCCGGCCACCGTGTTCTCGATCGCGATCATGCCGTAAGTGGCGTCGCCCGCTTTCACAAGGCTCAGCGCATCCTCAAAGGTGGCGCAGGCGACCGCCTCGCAGCCCGTGAACATCTCCAGCGCAGCAATATGCGAATTGGCGCCCGGCTCGCCTTGATAGGTGACGCGCAATGGGGCGGGCTTGGCAGCACGGCTGCCAGCAGGTTTTGACAACGGCTTTGACATTTTTGGAGATATCCGGCAGATTTGTTGCGCCACAGGCCGCTTCAGTTAGGCGCTCCGAGGACTTGCGGGAGTATCGGCAGCGCATGTGATCGTGTCAACAATCACCTGCCGATTGGCCGATGTGCCGATTGCCGATTTGTTCTGCCGACTGCTCTCTCTTCACACTCGGCTGCATTTCTACCGTTTGATCATGACGTTCGTCAGGTGCGCACCCTTGCGCCCAATTCCGCCAAACCGGAGTTCAGATCATGGAACATGTGGACCGAACGACCCTTGCCGCCATCGCATTTGCACTGACTATCGCAGACTGTCAGCCTGCCCTTTGTGCCGATACCGCCGACTTCAGCAAAGGGGTGACATTTCAAAGCGATATTGTTGTTGATTTCGGTATCAATCCCGACAAGAAAGCCTTTACCGCCATCTTTGCCGGTCTTGAGGCCAAAATTGTTACCAAGAGTTCGCCACCTATCGTCACCAGGACGTATTCATTCGTGATGCCTTTATCGGGTGTCAAGCCAACGACAGCATTCCCGATCTACCTGCAAGGCTACATATTCAATCAGCAGGGCGCCAACGGTCATCTGATCTTCACCGTCAATGACCAAACCACGGTTGCCGACTTTACCGAGCCGTCGGACCGATCGTTCCTGCAGCAGATCGACTTCAAGCCTGGCACAGCCTCTGACCTCAGGGTGACCATCGTGCTGATTGCCGATCGCGACTCGGCGACCGACGCCGCAGTCAACTTGAGCGTGACGGCGGTCGATTCGGATACCGAAAAGCACAAGAAAAAGTAGCCGCGCCAGCTGCGCTGACCACTCGAACCCCACAACAGATCCATATAGCCCAGCGGGCCCCGCGGGCGCAATCGCGACACACACCAAACGGTGGAGAATGGTTTTCTAATTCCTGCTTATCCACATCACTCCGTCAAGATGAGCAGCCGATACGGCATCGGCAGCGTACGGACGGCGGCATAGGCCAGGCGGGGCATCATGGCGGCCAGGTCGTAGCGCCGGTTGAAGCGGTATTCGAACTCGGCCAG
>JANLQJ010000036.1:0-51075 GCA_031367715.1 Hyphomicrobiaceae bacterium
AGTTTGCCGATCATGGTCTTGGGCAGCTTGGCGCGGAACTCGATGGCTTCGGGCAGTTCCATCTTGGCCAGCTTGGGCGTCAGGAACGCCAAGAGTTCCTCCGCAGTCGCGGTTTGGCCTACGCGCAGTTTCACGAACGCCATCGGCGCCTCGCCGCGTTTCTCGCTCGGAATGCCGATCACCGCTGCCTCTTCCACCGCCGGGTGCTGGTAAAGCGCTTCCTCGATGCGGCGCGGATAGACCTTGAAGCCGGACGAGTTGATCATCTCCTTCATGCGGTCCGAGATGAAAGTGTAGCCGTCCTGGTCCATATGGCCGATGTCGCCAGTGCGGAAATAATGCCCGCCCCCTTTGCTTGAAAGAACGGGACCGCTGGTGAAACTTTCGGCGGTCTCCTTGGGATTGTTCCAATAGCCCAGCATGACTTGCGGGCCACAGATGCATATCTCGCCGTTTTCGCCCAGCGGCATCTCCAGCAACGGATCTTCCACCGAGCGGATGGCAATATAAGTGGCCGGCAGCGGCAGGCCGATCGAGCCGTCCTTGAGCTGCCCATTGGGCGGATTGAGCGTGGCGACCGGCGAGGTCTCGGATAGCCCATAGCCCTCGACCAGCTTGGCGCCGGTCAGCGCCTCGAAGCCGCGCTTGACCTCGCCCGGCAGGGCCGCACCGCCCGACACGGCCCAGACCAGCGAACTCAAATCGGCTTTGCGCGACCCCTTGTAGTTCAGGATGGCGTTGAACAGCGTCGGCACGCCCGGCAGCACGGTCGGCCGGATGTGGTTCATCAGCCTGATCGCCTCGCCCAGCTCGAATTTCGGCACCAGCACGATCTGCATGGCTTTCTTGATGCCGAGATTCATGATCCCGGTCATGGCAAAGACGTGGAACAACGGCAGGATGCCGATGATGATCTCCTGGCCATCGCGCAGCACGCTGGCGCAGTCGCTGATCTGTTCGACATTGGCGCGCAAATTGGCGTGGCTGAGCATGGCGCCCTTCGGCGTGCCGGTGGTGCCGCCAGTGTATTGCAGCACCGCGATGTCGGTGACTGGATCGATGGCCACCGGCGCGAGGCGTCCGTCGTTGGCCATCAGCTCGCGTTGCAGCACGACTTTGGCACGCTGCGGCGAGCCATCGATATCGGCGATCTCCTGGCCGCGCGCCAAGCGAAACAGCACCGACTTCAAGGTCGGCAGCAGCGAGGAAAACGATGCGACCACGGCCCGTTCCAGGGCGCCCTCGGCGATCAACTGCTCGACCTTGCCGAACAACACTTTGAGATCGAGCGTGATCATCAGCGTCGTGCCACTGTCGCGGATCTGATGCGCCAGCTCGCTCAGCGAATAGAGCGGGTTGAAATTGACGACCGTGCCGCCAGCCTTCAACACCGCGTAATAAGCGACGATGAAGGTCGGACTGTTGGGCAGGAACAGGCCGACTTTGCTGCCCTTGGCCACGCCAAGCCGTTGCAGGCCGGCCGCAGCGAAGTCCACCGCCCGGCCGATCTCGGTGTAACTCATAGTCCGGCCGAGAAAATTGGTGCAGACATGGGCCGGAAAGCGCGATACGGCTTGCTCCAGCAACTCGTGAACCGGGCCGGGGACATAACGGCGGTGCCAATCGACCTCGGCGGGATATTGCTTGAGCCAAGGCCAATCCTGTGTCGACAGATCCTTGGCCGGGCTCGCGATGGTCGGTGCTCTGGCAAGGTCGCTCATCGGTTGGGCCCTGGCGTTTGCTTTGATTTCAACGAGAGGTTGCGATTTCTCGCCGAACCAGCGATTGCGACCGGACGACGCGGGGATGCAACGAAACATTCCTAGCATAGTTCGCTAGTATTGGCGTGCCTGGTTAACTGATTTGGAGCCTGTGGATTGCGGGGCGTGGGCAACTGGCCCGACTGTTGCAACCCGGTGTCCACACTGACGGACGGCTTGCTCTTGCTGGCCGACTGTTCTAGCAAGTGACGAACATGCACATGCAGGCACAAGGCCGAATGTGGCAGGGAGACGCGTATGGACGAAGTGGCGACGAAAATTGTCGAGATTCTCCGCAAGCACATGAAAAAGCCTGACAAGGAGATCACGCTCGAAACCAAGCTCGAAGACCTGGAGATCGAGTCGCTCGATCTGGCCATGATCGTTTTCGATATCGAGGATTCCTTCGGCGTTGAGATTCCCTACAACGCCAATGAGGAAGTTGACGCCTTCAAGACCGTCGGTTCGGTGGTCGATCGCGTGCGCCAGCTCGTACAATCGAAGGCTGCCGCGTAAGCCCGCAGCTGCCGTTGTCCAAGCGCCCTCCCCCCTGCCGCCGCAGCCATGCCGGCAGGTTTGGCCCTGATGCATCATCCCATCGGATGATGCAGGCGGGGATCACGACCGAGGATCGATGACCAGTACCATTGCAGGGCATGCCACCAGCACGCGGCGCGTTGTCGTCACGGGCACCGGCGTCATCTCGCCGATCGGCAACACAGTGCCGGAGTTCTGGAGCAGTCTCAAAGCGGGCAAGTGCGGGGTCGACAAGATCTCCGGGTTCGATCTCGAGGACCTCTACATACATATTGGTGGCGAGGTCAAAGGCTTCGATGTCAAGGAGCGACTGGGCGGCCTGAAGGACCGAACACTGCCGCTGGCAGACCGGTTTTCGCAATTTGCCGGCGCTGCCGCGGTCGAAGCGCTGCAGCAATCAGGGCTCAAGGTGCCGATCGCCAATCCGTATCGGGCGGCTTCGATCATCGGCTCGGGCGCAGGTGGGCTGAACACCATCGAGCAGGCCTATCGCGATCTCTTCATCAAGAAGAAGAAAGCCACCAATCCGCTGACGCTGCTGCGCATCATCGGGTCGTCGGCTTCGGCCCATGTTGGCATCGAATACGGTTTCCGTGGCCCCACCTTCGGCACGGTCAGCGCTTGCGCGACCGCACCGCACGCCATTGGCCTCACCTACCAGTTCATCAAGAGCGGCATGGTCGACGTCGGGGTCTGCGGCGCCTCGGAAGCAGCGCTGAACTACGGCACCATGAAAGCCTGGCAGGCGTTGCGCGTATTATCGGCGCAGGGCTGCTATCCATTCGCCAAGAAGCGCAACGGCACCGTGCTGGCCGAGGGTGCCGGCATCCTGGTGCTCGAGGAGCTGGAATACGCGCGCGCGCGCGGCGCCAATATTCTGGCCGAGCTGAAGGGGTTTGGCATGTCGTCGGACGCCAAGGACATGGTGAACCCCGACTTCGAGGGTCCGCAATACGCCATGCAGCAGGCGCTCGACGATGCGCGCCTCAGCCCCGGCGATATTGATTACCTGAACGCGCACGGCACCGCGACCGCGATCAACGACAAGAACGAGACGCGCGCCATCAAGGGCGTGTTCAAGGCGGCGGCGAACCAACTCGCCATCTCTTCGACAAAGTCGATGCATGGTCATCTGCTGGGCGCGGGCGGAGGCGTGGAGGCCGTCGCCTGCATCAAAGCGATCACGGATGGCTTCATCCCAGCCACCATCGGCCTCGACGATCCCGATCCCGAATGCGATCTCGACTACACGCCGCTGGTCGGGCGCGAAAAAAAGATCACGTACGCCATGTCGAACTCGTTCGCTTTTGGCGGCTTGAACGCCGTGCTGATCTTTGGCCCGCCACCGGGCTGATCGTTTTTCTTCTCCCCGTTTTGACGGGGAGAAGGTGCCGCCCCTTGCGCGCAGCCCGACGTAAGGGCGCCGGATGAGGTCAAAACGGGGAAAAGAAAGTGGTTCCGGCCCCACTCATCACCTTTCCCTGTTCGTGCTATCGATCTCCCCATGGGGAGCATGATTCGCATTATCGGCATTGATCCGGGGTTGCGGCGCACCGGCTGGGGCGTCATCGATACGGATGGCGTGCGCTTGATCTATGTCGGTAGCGGCGTGGTCACGTCGCAGGCGGACGACGATCTTGGCGTGCGGCTGCTGTCGTTGCATTCGGGCTTGCGCGCGGTGATTGCGCAGCACGTGCCGCAAGAGGCGGCAGTCGAGGAAACTTTCGTCAACGACAATGCCAAGGCGACGCTGAAGCTCGGGCAGGCGCGCGGCATCGCCATGCTGGCGCCGGCGCAAGCGGGCCTGAAAGTCGCCGAATACGCGCCGAACCAGATCAAGAAGACCGTTACGGGTGTGGGTCATGGCGAGAAAGCACAGGTCGCCGCCATGGTCGGCTTGTTGCTGCCCAAGGCCAATCCGAAGTCGCCAGACGAATCCGACGCGCTCGCGATAGCCATCTGCCATGCCCATCACCGGCAATCGCGGGCGCTGCTGGCCAGCCTCAACGCCAAGGTGGCCGTGCGATGATCGGACGTTTGCGGGGCCGCCTGGAAGCGCAGGGCGAAGATTGGGTGATCCTCGATGTCGGCGGAGTCGGCTACGAGATTTTCTGTTCCTCGCGCGTGCTGTCCTGGCTAACCGCGCAAGAGGGCGAGGTGACGCTGGCCATTGAGACGCATGTGCGCGAAGACCAGATCCGCCTGTTCGGCTTTCAGAGCGAGACCGAGCGGCAATGGTTCCGGCTGTTGCAAAGCGTGCAAGGGGTGGGTTCGCGCGTGGCGCTGTCGATCCTGGGCACGCTCAGTCTCCAGGACATCGCCAACGCCATCGCGCTGCAGGATAAGGCCGCCATCTCGCGCGCGCCACACGTCGGGCCCAAATTAGCCGTCCGGATCATCACCGAGCTGAAGGATAAGGCGCCGGTATTGAGCCTGGCGGTGCTGACGCCTGGCAAGAGCGTAGGCGGCAAGGCGGGTGCCGCCACGCCCATGGCGTCAGCCAATGCCGAGGCCATCTCGGCGCTGGTCAATCTCGGCTATCAGCAGATCCAGGCCAGTGTCGCCATCGCCGCGGCATCCCGCGATCTCGGGGCCGAGGCGACCACCGAGGCGCTGATCCGGCGTGGGCTGAGGGAATTGGCGCGGTAGGGGAGACTGACAAGCCGCCGTCTCAGACCTTGCCGTGTCGCGCCAGGGCGGCTTGCCCGTCGTCCTGCGCCACGTTGTCGTTTCGTCCCATCACCAAAGTAAGCGTGCGGTTACGGCGTCAGCGCCTCGAAATGCCTCAGCAGCAATCGCATTTTCGCCAGCACTGTGCTCAGCTGGCGGTGCAACTCATCGATACCCCCCGGTTCCGCCATCGCCAGTAGCGTGCGCGAGCTGGCGCAAATACGCAGTGCCGCGGTGCTCCCCAACTTCACCGGCTGACCGAGATGGCACGGCTGCGCGGCGAGCCGCCGTTCGTCTGCACTGAGATCAATGCCGCCGAACCTGGCGCTGACATCGCGCGCCAGGGCTTGATGCAGCAACTTAGCTTCGTCCAGCGTCAGGGCCCGAGGTCCCGCAGTGGTCCGCCGGGTCGCAATCACCGGAATGATCGTCCGCACACCCGACCAGCGATCACCGTCACAAACCGCCGATCGATCGATTGGCTCGCCGACGACCGGCCGCAGCTCTGGGTGGCCCAGCACTAGCGTCTCAACGCAAGCCGAGAACTTCCGCGCAAGCCCGATGCGCTCGAGCTCGGGAACCGTCGCCTGCCGGTCGGCCTCGGCCAGCGCCGCCTGCCAGCGGCTGACCAGGCCGAGATTGGTGCTGTCGGGCAGGGCCGCGCGCGCGATGGCGAAGCCGTCGGGCCATTCGCTCTGCGCCATGTAGGTGCCGAGGCTGGCCAGCAGCGGAATGAGCGCCATCTGACGGCCGCGAAATGATGCCGGCACCAGCAACGCGCCGGAAAAGGGAGGTCCACCCCAGAACTTCGAACCGGTCATCTGCACCAGCCAGCCGCGCGTAAGGTAGGCGGCAACCGCATCGGGACCGAGCCGAGCCTGGCAGGCGTCCACCACCACGTCGATGGCATCGCCATGGCGCGCGGTGAGTGCCAGCACATCGGACAGCGCGGGTGCGCCGATGCCGGTCTTGGCGGCGTCGAGTACATGCAGCAGCACGCGTCGGCCGGTGCTCACGGCGGCTTCGACAGCTGCGCTCACTTCGGCGCTTACGGCGTCAAGCGGCCGGGGTTGACCATCAGTCTCGCGAATGGCGATGCATACCGATTGCACTCGCTCGCCAGCCAGTCCGGCGATGGCAGAGCCCGATGTGACGGTGGCTCCCAGCGCCGTCTCGGTTGAAAAATGCCGGCCGAGCGTTGCCAGCGGCACGCCGCTGCCGGTTTCCTCGGGCGAAATGACGATGCTCGTCAGCGAGCGCGGGTCTCGGGCCAGTGCCAGCGCGAGCGTCGCCAGTTCGGCATCGGTGCCCGATGCAGTGAGCACGACGGATGTTCCCGGTACGATTGCTGCACCGCTGTACAACGCTACGGCGGCGCGGATGCGCTCCAACTCGGCGGCCACGGCGTTGCCAATGGTTTCGTCGGTGCTGCCGGCAATCAACCGCCGGCGCAGGGATTCGACCGACTGATAGGCTGCGTCGGACACACAGGTCGCGGTCGACGAGGCAAAGCCGATCTCGCGGATCACCGGCCGCGCCGACGAACCGTAGCCGTTGCGGCCAGTGCGCGGGTCGGGTTTGATGCGGGCGTCACCGCCATTGGTGATGAGGTGCTCAACCGGCACGGCCAGTTCCATCGTGCGGGCAAAGAGATTGACGGCATCGACGCGCAGCGTGGTCGAGACGCGGGCACTACGGAGAAACTCGGGCTGGCAGTCTGTGAATGCCAGCAGCCGCTCGATCAGGTCATTGTGCGGACCCATCAGACCAGCGAGATCGGCCGCCGCAAAAGGCTGCGCCAGCTGGCGGTAAGCGTTCAGCAGCCAGGCCGGCAGTCCAGATTCAGCCGCCGCTCGTTCTGGCGCCGACAACAGGGCGAGATAGCGCCCGGTTGTCCGTGCCGCAAGCAAGGCATGCGCGGCGATGCGGTCCGGTGCATACGGTTTGGCCGAATGTTCCCGCCACAGAGCAAGTTCTGCGCCATGGCGAATCAGCACCGCAGCGGCGATCTCGTTCGTCAGGGCTGCCGGGTTCAAGCGCAGTACGCCAACGTCCGAGAGCCGCATCAGACCAGCCAGCGAGGCATCGAGCGTGACCGGAAGCGCGTCGCGGACAGCAGCGATCTCGGGCCGTTCGAGCGCGGCCGAGAGCGCAGTCAGACACTTAGAAGGGAGGCGTTTTGCGACCTCCGGCGCGGCTACCGAAAGGGCCAATGGTGCGATTGCTCGCAGTTCGCGGCCGATTTCCAGCACCGAGGCCAGCAGCTGCGCGATATCGGCATCGCGCGTGCGGTGGTTGGTGATGTTGACGCGAATGGTCAGCTTGCCACCGATGCGCGTGGTCGAGGGCGCTGCAATCCCGCGCTCCTGCAGCTCGGCGACGATGTCCTCGTTTAGATGGTCCAGTTGATCTGGCGTCAAACCATCGGCGCGCATCCGGAAACAGGCGATGTTGAGCGTGACCGGGGCCAGCAGCTCCAGTTGCGGCTCGGCCGCGACGCGCTTGCCCAGCCGCCGCGCCAGCCGGCAATTATCCTCGATGGCGGCGCCAAAGCCTTGCGCGCCATGCTCCTTCAGCGCGAACCACACCTTTAGCGCACGAAAGCCGCGCGACAGCTCCGGGCCGAAATCGCACGGCCAGGGTTCGCCCGCCGCCAGGCCGCGCGCATGGCTCGCCAAGTAGGTTGGCCGGCTGGCAAAGGCCGCGCGGTGCGCGGCGCCATCGCGCACCAGCACACAGCCGGCGTCGTAGGGCACATGCAGCCATTTGTGGAAATCGAACGCCAGGGAGTCAGCACGCTCGATGCCAGCCAGCTGCCGGCGCAGCGTATCGCTCAGCATCAGCAGCGCGCCGAAGGCGCCGTCGACATGTAGCCAGACACCTTCGGCAGCGCAGATATCGGCGATCTCGGCCAGCGGATCGATGGCGCCGGTATTGACCGTGCCCGCCGTGGCGATGACGGCAAACGGCAGCTTGCCCGCCGCCTTATCGGCGCGAATTCTCTTGCGCAGTTCGTCCGGCACCATGCGGAACTCTTTGTCAACCGCAAGTGGGTGCAGGGAGTCAGTGCCCAGGCCAAGCATCTCAAAGGCGCGCGCCACCGAGGAGTGGGCCTCTGTCGAGGTATAGGCGACCAGCGGTTTGCCGCTCGCCGCCAGCCCGAGCCGCCGCGCATCGGGGCCGAGCACTTGGTTGCGGGCAACCGTCAGCGCAATGAGCGTCGCCATGCTGGTGCCGCTGACCAACAGCCCGCTGGCGCCGGCCGGGAATCCGAACAGGCCCCGGCACCAGTCGATCACCTGCCGCTCGACATGAATGGCGCCGTGATCGCGCCCGCCGGCATTAGCGTTCATTGCCGCCGCCAGCATCTCGGCGATCACGCCGCCCGCGGTGCCCGAGCCGTGCACCCAGCCAAAGAAGCGCGGCGAAATGTTTCCCGTGGCATAGGGCAGGATCAGCCGGGCGGCATCGGCGGCAGTTTTTTCGGCGCCCTGGCCGATGGTCGGCAATGGTTCGGCGAGCGCCTGCTTGGCCCGCTCCGGCATCGGCTGCCAGACCGGCTTGTCTCGGACCCCCTCGATCAGGCCCATCGCCTCGTCCAGCATTTTGTGGGCGAGCGCGCGGTAAGCTGGCCAATCGGCCGGATCCAGGCTTGACATGGCGGCTGGATGGCCCGGCGCCGGATCGTCCCCAGCAACCGTCTGCGCAAGCGACATCGTCATGGCGGCCCCATCGCGGCACGCATTGCCCGCCCCGTCTACGAATCGAGGCCGCGTACCATGGCCCACAGTCGGGTGGCGCCGGTTAATGTCCGGTAAACCCGCTTTGGTCGCAGCGCCGCAACACGAATAATCTGGTACAAACATCGAACGCCAGATTCGCCGCCCAGATTCGCCGCCCAGATTCGCCGCATGGGATCCATCGCGCCAATGACCGATCGCCTCGTCTCAGGCAAGCGCAAGGAAGACGATGCCCTGGAGGCGTCGATCCGGCCGCAGACGCTCGCCGATTTCACCGGTCAGGAGCAGGCGAGGAAGAACCTGCGTGTGTTCATCGAGGCAGCAAAAGGCCGCGGCGAGGCGCTCGACCACGTGCTGTTCGCCGGGCCGCCCGGTCTCGGCAAGACGACGCTGGCCCAGATCATGGCGCGCGAACTGGGCGTCGGCTTCAAGATGACCTCGGGGCCGGTGATCGCCAAAGCGGGCGACCTCGCGGCGCTGCTGACCAATCTCGAAGACCGCGATGTGCTGTTCATCGACGAGATCCATCGGCTGAACCCGGCGGTCGAGGAAATCCTCTATCCGGCGATGGAGGACTTCCAGCTCGACCTGATCATCGGCGAAGGGCCGGCGGCGCGCTCGGTGCGCATCGATCTGCAGAAGTTCACGCTTGTAGGTGCCACCACGCGGGCGGGATTGCTGACCACACCGTTGCGCGACCGCTTCGGCATCCCGATCCGGTTGAATTTCTATACCGTGCCCGAGCTGGAACTGATCGTGGCGCGTGGCGCCCGCGTGCTCGGCGTTATCATGAGTCCTGATGGCGCCAAGGAAGTGGCCCGGCGCTCGCGCGGCACGCCTCGGGTGGCCGGGCGGCTGCTACGGCGCGTGCGCGATTTCGCGGCGGTGGCAGGCGCCAAGATCATCGACAAGCAGGTGGCCGACGGGGCGCTGCTGCAACTCGAAGTCGACAGCGAGGGGTTGGATGCCCTGGATCATCGCTATCTGGGCTGCATCATGAAGAATTACGAGGGCGGTCCGGTCGGCATCGAGACCATTGCGGCGGCGTTGTCCGAGCCGCGCGATGCGCTGGAGGAGATCGTCGAGCCTTATCTGCTGCAACAAGGCATGATCGGCCGCACGCCGCGCGGACGGGTGGTTACACTGAAGGCGTACCGGCATCTGGGGCTGGCGCAGCCGAACCGGCAGCCCGATCAGGCTGGGCTGTTCGATCCGGGAACGGCGGACGAGTGAGTCCTCGCGCCTGGATCGCAGTGAATTGACTGCGAAGTCAACGGCAACGCGCGTATGATCATGATCATACCAAGCGTCGTTGATGCTGACTCATCGGTGATTTGTAGGCGCGCGCAACAGTGCGTTCCTACCCAGTGGCAGCCGATTGCCCAGGGGACCATGGGTCAACATCAATGCAGGTTGGTATCAGTCCCGCGGGGCCGAGGTGATTGCCATGCCAGCCGCCAAACCCGAACGTACCGCTTTCGTAATTGCCGGTGGCGGTAGTTTCGGCGCGGTACATGTCGGCATGTTGCAGGCGCTGGTGGCCCATGGCGTCACGGCCGATTTGGTTGTTGGCTCTTCCGTTGGGGCTATGAACGGGGCCTATTTTGCATTTCACCCCGATGCCGAGGGCGTCGAGCAATTGGCAAACATCTGGCGCGGCCTAACGCGCCGGGAGGTGTTTCCGGTCGGCTTCGACACGTTGACCAAGCTCGCCTTCCGGGGCGAATTCGGCATCGAGACGGCGGGACTGCGGCGCTTGATCGAGAAACACTTGCCGGGCCAGGACCTGGCTCGGGCGCGGCTGCCGATCCATGTCGTGGCGACCGATTTCCTGTCAGGCGAGGCCGTCGTGCTGGCGGACGGGCCGGTGGCCGATGCCGTCATCGCCAGTTGCGCGATCCCTGGGGCGTTCGCTCCGGTCAAGTATCGTGACCACTATCTCACCGACGGCGCGGTCGCCTCCAACACGCCGATCATGGTGGCAGCCGATCTCGGGGCGACACGCGTCATCGTGCTACCGACCGGCTTTGCCTGTGCCCTGACCAGCCCGCCGCGTGGGGCCATCGCTCATGCCCTTCACGCGGTGACGCTCCTGATTGCGCGGCAATTAATCAGTGATATGCAGATTGTCGGCTCGCGGCTCAAGGTCGTGATCGTGCCGCCGCTATGCCCGTTGCGGGGTTCAGCCTATGATTTTTCGCATGCTGCCGATTTGATTGAGCGGTCGGCCGAGTCAACCGTCAAGTGGTTGGCGGGTGGCGGCTTGGGGCGCAGTGAAGTACCGGGCGAACTCCAAGCCCACGGCCATGCGGGAACCTGAGACTGCGCCGGTCAAGCCCGCTGCGGGGCCAAGCTATTCACTGTCTCGCGCCCCAGCGCCGCAAACACCGTCGCCACGATCCCCGGCGCGGTTAGGCCGGCCTTGGCCAGCATCCCATCCGGTTTGCCCTGATCGATGAACACATCGGGCAGAGTAATGGTGCGCACCTTCAAGCCACGGTCGAGCAGGCCACCGGCTGCCAGCGCGTGCAAAACATGGGCACCAAAGCCGCCCATCGAGCCTTCCTCCACCGTCACCAGCACTTCGTGATGCATTGCCAGCTGGCGGATCAATTCGAGGTCGAGCGGCTTGGCGAAACGCGCATCGGCGACCGTCGTCGATAGTCCAAAACCCTGCAGCTGGTCGGCCGCCTTCAGGCATTCGGTCAGCCGTGAGCCGAGCGAAAGCAACGCCACCTTGCTGCCTTCGCGCACGATGCGGCCCTTGCCGATGGCGAGCGGAATGCCTTCCTCGGGCAGTTCCACGCCGACGCCTTCGCCGCGCGGATAGCGCAGCGCGCTTGGGCCGTCGTCGATGGCGCGTTGCGTTGCCACCATATGCACCAATTCGGCTTCGTCGGCGGCGGCCATGACGGTGAAGCCGGGCAGACAGCACAGATAGGCGAGGTCGAACGATCCGGCATGGGTCGGACCATCGGCGCCGACCAGGCCAGCGCGGTCGATGGCAAACCGCACCGGCAGCTTCTGGATCGCGACGTCGTGCACCACCTGATCGTAGGCGCGCTGCAGGAAGGTCGAATAGATAGCGGCGAAAGGTTTCAAGCCCTCGGTGGCGAGCCCGGCCGCGAACGTGACGGCGTGCTGCTCGGCGATGCCGACATCGAAGGTGCGGTCGGGGAATTCCTTACCGAACAGGTCGAGCCCGGTGCCGTCCGGCATCGCCGCCGTGATGGCGCAGATCGCCTTGTCCTTGCGCGCCTCCTTGACCAGGCTCTCGGCGAACACGCGGGTATAGCTCGGCGCGTTCGGCTTGGGCTTTTCCTGCGTGCCGGTGATGACGTTGAAGCGGTTGACGCCGTGAAACTTGTCGTCCGAGTTCTCCGCAGGCGGATAGCCTTTGCCCTTGCGGGTGACCACATGCACCAGGATCGGGCCGTTGCGGGCGTCGCGGACATTGCGCAAGACCGGCAACAGTTGATCGAAATCGTGGCCGTCGATCGGGCCGATGTAATAGAAGCCGAGTTCCTCGAACAGCGCGCCGCCCTGCCACAGATGGCGCGTGTACTCTTCGGCGCGGGCCGCCCGCAGCTCCCAGTTCTTTGGCAGCAGTCTTGCCAATTGGCGGCCGATATCGCGCAAGCGAAAGTAGGACTTGCTGGAGGTGATGCGGGCGAGATAGGACGACAGCGCGCCGACCGGGCGGGCGATCGACATGTCGTTATCGTTCAGGATGACAATCAAACGGCTGTCCATGGCGCCGGCATTGTTCATGGCCTCATAGGCCATGCCGGCGCTGAGCGCTCCATCGCCGATGACCGCGATGACGTGGTTTTCACGGCCGGCCTGATCGCGGGCGACGGCCATGCCCAGGCCCGCCGAGATCGATGTCGACGAGTGGGCTGCGCCGAACGGATCGTAGGGGCTTTCGTCGCGTTTGGTGAAACCGGACAACCCGCCGGGCTGGCGCAGGGTACGGATGCGGTCGCGCCGGCCGGTCAGGATCTTGTGCGGATAGGCCTGGTGGCCGACATCCCAGATCAGCCGGTCGTCGGGCGTGTTGAAAACGTGATGCAGCGCCACCGTCAACTCGACCACGCCAAGGCCCGCGCCCAGATGCCCGCCGGTGACCGAGACCGCATCAATGGTTTCCTGGCGCAGTTCGGCGGCCAGTTGCGGCAGCTCGCTGTCGGGTAGTTTGCGCAGGTCAACGGGCAGTTTTATCAGATCAAGGAGCGGGGTCGTACTGGTCATAGTGCCATGGATTTCGCTGAGTGCGTTTCAGGAGCATCTGAGACGCATGCGATGCCATTGTAAATGACTAGCTTGACGCGGGGGAGAGTGTTGGTGGACATCCCTTAGGGCCGCACACGATTGTCATCCCGTGCGCAGCGCAGCGGTTTGCCCGTGCGCTGCGGACACGTGATGACAATGTTGCCAGGCTGCCTGTTACCGCGAGTAGAATTCCACCACCAGATGCGGCTCCATCATCGAGCCGTAGGGGATGTCGGCGAAGGCCGGCACGCGCAGGAACTTGGACGTGAACTTGTTGTGATCGACTTCCAGATAGTCGGGCAGATTGCGCTCGCCGCTTTGCACCGCATCGATCACCATAGGCATCTGGCGCGACTTTTCCTTCACCTCGATGAGATCGCCCACCTTGCAGCGGTAGCTCGGGATGTTGACGCGTTTGCCGTTCACCTTGACGTGGCCATGGTTCACGAACTGGCGCGAGGAATAGACCGTTGGCACGAATTTGGAGCGGTAGACGATGGCGTCCAGACGGCACTCCAGCAGGCCCACCAGATGCTCGGACGTGTCGCCGGTACGGCGCGCAGCCTCGTGGTAAACGGCCTTGAACTGTTTCTCGCCGATCGAAGCGTAGTAGCCTTTCAGCTTCTGCTTGGCTTTCAGCTGGGTGCCGTAATCGGTGATCTTGCCGCGGCGACGCTGGCCATGCTGGCCAGGTCCGTATTCGCGCTTGTTGATCGGGCTTTTCGGGCGGCCCCACAGATTTTCGCCAAGGCGGCGATCAATCTTGTATTTGGCGCTGACGCGCTTGGTCATGTTCGTCTCCAGAGATAAAATCGTGTTTGGTCGATGAACGAAGCGCGCCTTCCTCTGTGGACCGCTGGAAGCGGTGCCACCGACAGGGACCTAAGCCAACCCGGCCCAACTCCCACAGGAGCGCGAAAACAAACGCGGGCCTAATTGGCCCGCGCTGGCAGTCTTATCGAGAAAATCAGCGGTGCTGTCAACCGCGATAGCGCTGTTCACGCCAGCCGATCAGCTCTTCACATAAGCCTCGATCTTTTCCAGCAAGGCTTTCTTTTCATCTTCGGTGCAGGGTTTGACCGTGGACAGTTTCTCATTCGGAATGGTCTCGACCTTCTGGTCGTCGCCGACCTGGGTGATCTTGACCGAGCCGGTACCGAACTGCACCACGAACAAATGCAGCTGCTTGATGTACAGCAACTGCTTTTCGTTCCACTTGCCGCCATCGGTCTGATGTTTGACCAGCGCCTGGTAGTTGTCGCGCTGCTTTTCCATCAGCCGGCAGGTTTGCGCCCGTGCCGAATTGTAAGCGATCTTGACCACCTCGCGGGCATCCTCGATCGGGATCAGATAGTCTTCCGGCTTGGTGTGATCGATGGTTATCACTTTCTGCTCGGCGGTCGTGAACTTGTCCGGCAGCATACCGAAGGCGGCGTGCATCAGCCAGCTGACGGTTTTATCGCCCAGCTCTTCGGAGTGTGCAGCGCCGGCGGCGCTTACCACAATGATCCCACCGAGCATCGCCACCCGCGCAAGCGAAAACATTCTCATCAATGCCCTCATCGACATTCACACAGCCCCCAAACCAGCCTGATGTTTTCGGCGGCAACGCTACCGCCTGATGGGGTATGGGACAAACCCCAAAACCGGGCGGAACTAAGGCTGTTGCTTGCGCGCCTTGTGGGCACCAGTGAGCGAGGCGATTATGCCACGCAAGGTATGCACCTCCTGTTCGGTGGCTTGCATGCGCTCCAGCATGGTGCGGATATTGCGCACCATCACGGTGCGTTTTTCGGGCGGTTTGAGGAAGCCGGAGCTATCCAATTCCCGCTCCAGGTGCTCGAACAGACCGATCAGCAATTGCTTGGTCGCGGGTGGATTGCCGCGCAGATTGAGACCAGGCTCCAGTGCCGTTTCCTTGGCGGTGACGCGGCCGAGCGTGCCCTTTTGTGACTGTTTGAGCCATTCATAGCCCATCAGCAGCGCGGCCTGAGCGAGGTTGAGGGAAGCAAAGCGCGGATCGACCGGCACCATGACGACAGCATCGGCGATGGCGATGTCGTCGTTCTCCAGCCCCTGCCGCTCGGCGCCGAACAGCATGCCGACACGCTGGCCTTCGCCGATCCGGCGCGCCATTTCGGCAGCGGCCTGCTCGGGGGTGAGTACCGGCTTGCGCATCTGGCGCTGGCGGGCGGTGGTGGCGCAGATCCAGTTAAGGTCACCGACGGAGGCTGGCAGATCGGCGTAGTTGCGGGCTTGGTCGATGACGTGATTGGCGCCCGAGGCGGCCGCGCGGGCCTTCTCGTTCGGCCAACCGTCGCGTGGGGCAACCAGCCGCAGTTCGTCGAGCCCGAAATTGGCCATGGCGCGCGCCACCATGCCGATGTTGTCAGCCATCTGCGGAGTCACCAGGATGACGGCGGGGCCCTCGCCCATCGATGCGCCCGGCAGCATTTTCTTGGGGCGGGGGTCGGTCTGTTTCAGCAAACGGCGATGCACCCGACGGGCCAGGAACCAGGTTTCCTCGGCAACCCAGGTGCTGGTGAGAGAAGACAGCGACGGCGATGTCAGCGTGCCTGATCCCGCTCCCGCGATGCTCAGGCCCGTTTCGGCTAGCGTGATGCTGGCGAATTGCCGGCAAAAATCATCGAGCGTGAGAACGCCTTCATGGGTTTGGCGCTGGCGGCAACCGCGGCAGAAAGCGCCCATCGCGATGCAATGCTGGCTGGCGCAGAAATCGACGGCGGTGTCGATGGCGTCGCGTGGCAGCGGCGGATCGGCGAGAGCGGCGGCGGCCTCGGCGTTGCCGTCGTAAGCGGCCTTGATGATGGCGCGCACGGTTAAAGTAGTGCCGGCAAGCGTGGGTTCGCCAGTGGCGGCAATGATGTCTGTGGAATTGGTCATCGCCCGATATAGCCGAGGCGGTCAGTGAGTGTCAGGCACTTATTGCGAGCGGTCGCCCTGGCAGGGCGACGAAAACGCTTTGAATTCGCGACCAAACTCAATCGGCCATCGGCGCTGGTGCGGCCGCAGGGATGGCATCACTCGCCTGGCGGACGCTCAACACGATCGCCAGCCCCGCCAGGATCAATGCGCCGCCGATCAGATGCGCCACGGTGAGCTGTTCGCCCAGCACGAAAGCGCTCGCCAGCACACCGACCACCGGCATCAACAGCAGGAAGGGCGTGGCCTGATCGACACGCACGCGCCGCAGCAACGTGTACCACAGCAGATTGCCGAAAGCCGAGCCGACGCATGCCAACAGCGCGAACGAAGCCCATTGTTGCGGAGTTGCCGAGGTCACCGAGGCCCATTGCCCGGTTTCGAGCAGCAAGGAGCCGACCAGCAACTGCGGCGCCGAATGGGTGGCCACCAGCCGATAGAGTTTGGTTGGTTGATCGCGGCCGACGCGCCGGATCAGGGTTTGACCGATGGCCCAGATGCCGGCACCCAGCAGAACCAGTCCGACCGCAACGATCGACGGCCGGTGCTCGGGTAGCCCCGCGATCGCCGCGACACCGAGAAACGCAACAATAATGCCCAAAAACCGGCCCGGCGAGATGGCCTCGCGGTTGATCAACGCGGCCGCGATCACCGCTATCGGCACTTGCGCCTGCAGGATCAGCACGGCAAACGAAGCCTCGATGTTCGCTAGTCCAATGAACAGTGGGATCATCTGCAGGCTGCCGGCGCACGAGGCCATCAGCATGCCTGGCCAGAACGGCGTGTCAAAGCGGCCTGGGAACAGCAGCGTATACAGGATGAAGACAAAGCAGAATACGCCTGCCACCATGAACAACGGTGGGAAATGCTGCGAGGCCGGCTTGGCCATGGTGAAGCAGAAGCCCCAAAGCAGGGGCACGATGGTTGCCAGGATGAGGTCGTTGCGGCGCATGACGGAACGCCTAACACGCGGCCGACGCGCCGGGCACGGCAAAACATTCAGGTCTGCTCTGCAGTTTACCGCGCTGCGTTGACCAGCTCGCTATGCTCGCGTATCTGCCAGCCGATGACCACAATCTCAGATGCAAAGAGCCTCGATGCCCTCCTGGGCTATCGATTGTCCTCGCAGCAGATGTTCCAGGGCGTCTATAGCGTCGGCGCAAATTTGCCGTTCTATTTCAGCTCGCTCACCGTCGGGATTGGCCTGGCCAAGTTCGTCAAAGGCACGCTGGTGATGCGTTTTGGCATGCCGCGACTGACCAATCTCGCCGTCATCGGCATCGCGGGATTGTCGTTGGCCTTGCTACCCGTGGTGCTGGCGGCCGGCGGCAAGCCGCCGCTGTTGTTCCAGCGTTGCTACTTGTTCTCGACCTACTTCTGCTTCGGCGCGCTCTTTGGCATTCTCGAGGCACTCTCCATTCAGGCACTGGCACACATTGCGGGCGTCGCCTGCGCGATCTTCGGCTCGATACGGCTCGCCATCACCATGTCGCTCGGCCTCGTGACCTGGCGCGCGTTCAACGGTACGATGCGGCCGCTGGTGGCGGGCTTCGCCGTGCTGGGCTGTATCGCTCTGGCGACCACGCGGTGGGCCGAGCGCGGCGTGCCGTATGAGGCAGAGGTCGGGCCGTGACAGCCGCAATAGCCGCAAAGCCCAACAAGCCGCTCGCCCTGGCCGAGTTCATCCCGCTGATGGGCCTGCTGACCGCGCTGGACGCCTTGTGCATCGACGCCATGATGCCGGCACTCTTCGAGATGGGTCGCGATCTGCATGTGGCCTCGCCCAATGACGTGCAACTGATCATCGCGACCATGTTCGTCGGCATCACGATTGGCCAGGCGACCGCGGGTCCATTATCGGATGCCATCGGCCGCAAGCCCGCGATCTATTTCGGGCTGGCGCTCTATCTGATCGGCACCCTCATTGCGATCTTTGCCCAATCCTTCCCGGTCATGCTGGCAGCGCGCGTGCTGCAAGGGACTGGTGCATCCATGCCCGCAACCGTGAGCACGGCCCTGGTGCGCGACCTCTATCAGGGTGCTCCAATGGCCCGGGTCATGTCGTTCATGGGCTCTGTGTTCATCTTCGTGCCGGTGATAGCGCCGCTGCTGGGGCAGGGCATCCTGCTGATCGGGCACTGGCGCTGGATCTTCGTGATGTTTTTCGTTCTCGGTTTCCCCGCCTCGATCTGGTTTGCGATCCGTCAGCCAGAAACGCTGCTCCCCGAAAACCGGCATCCCGTATCGCTGTCCCGGCTGTGGGAGGCGCTGCTCGAAATCATCCGCTCTCGTCCCGCGATCGGCTATTCGGTGGCGAGCGGCCTGTTCCTGGGCGCCTTTTTCGGCTACCTGAACGCGTCGCAGCAGATCTTCCAGGACACTTACAAGACCGGCGCCACGTTCGTGCTCTACTATTCCAGCTGTGCCGCCACCATCGGCATTGCCATGTTCTTCAACGGCAAGCTGGTCGAACGCTTCGGCATGCACCGGCTCGCCTGCCTTGGTTGCGCGGGCATGTTGGCCGTCTCGTTGCTGTTCTTGCCGGTGGCCTATGCGTATGGTGGCGTGCCGCCCCTGGCGCTGTGGATGGCGTTCCTGCTGCCGATCTTCTTCTTCATTGGCCTGCTGTTCGGCAATCTCAACGCCATTATCATGGAGCCGCTGGGGCACATCGCTGGCATGGCGTCCTCGATGACTTCTGGCCTCACGTTGCTGATCAGTCTGCCGCTGGGGACGCTGCTGGGGCGCTCGTTCGATGGCACGATCCTGCCCATCGTGGCGGGATTCGTGATCATGACCGGCCTCTCGCTCGCCATCATGCTCTGGACCGAACGCGGCTGGCCAGCCCGGCCGGTTGCGGCGCGCAGCGTCCACGGCTAGGTTGCGCCGCAACATCCACCCCGTGATTTGCCGCCAGAGGTCCCCATGCAGAAAATCAAGGTCGCCAACCCGGTCGTCGAACTCGATGGCGACGAGATGACCCGCATCATCTGGACGCTGATCAAGGACAAGCTGATCTATCCCTATCTGGACTTGAGGCTCGACTATTACGATCTCGGCATCGAACACCGCGACGCCACCAACGATCAGGTGACCATCGATGCGGCCAACGCCATCAAGAAACACGGCGTCGGCGTGAAATGCGCCACCATTACGCCGGACGAGGCGCGCGTGAAGGAGTTCAACCTCAAGCAGATGTGGAAGTCGCCCAACGGCACCATTCGCAACATCCTCGGTGGCGTGATCTTCCGTGAGCCTATTATCTGCAAGAACGTGCCGCGCCTGGTGCCGGGCTGGACCCAACCGATCATCGTCGGCCGCCACGCTTTCGGCGATCAGTACAAGGCTACCGATTTCAAGGTGCCGGGCAAGGGCACGCTGACGATCACGTTTACGGGCGACGACGGCACGGTGATCGAGCACAAGGTGTTCGACTTCCCCGGCTCAGGCGTCGCCATGGCAATGTACAACCTGGACGATTCGATCCGCGAATTCGCGCGCTCATCGTTCAACTACGGCCTGAACCGCAATTATCCGGTCTACCTGTCAACCAAGAACACCATCCTGAAAGCCTATGACGGCCGCTTCAAGGACCTGTTCCAAGAGGTGTTCGACGCCGAATTCAAGGCCGAATTCGCCAAGCGCAAACTGACCTACGAGCACCGCCTGATCGACGACATGGTGGCCTCGGCGATGAAGTGGTCGGGCGGCTATGTCTGGGCCTGCAAGAACTACGACGGCGACGTGCAGTCCGATACCGTGGCGCAGGGGTTTGGGTCACTGGGGTTGATGACTTCGGTGCTGTTGACGCCGGATGGCAAGACCATGGAAGCCGAGGCCGCGCACGGTACGGTGACGCGGCATTACCGCGAGCATCAGCAGGGCAAAGAAACCTCGACCAATTCGATCGCCAGCATTTTCGCGTGGTCGCGCGGGTTGGCACACCGGGCGAAACTGGATGGCAATGCCGAGCTCGGCCGGTTTGCGACGACCTTGGAGAAGATGTGCGTGAACACGGTAGAGAGCGGGTTCATGACCAAGGATCTGGCGCTGCTGGTCGGCGACAAGCAGGCCTGGCTGTCGACGACCGGGTTCCTGGACAAGGTGGACGAGAATTTGCGCAAGACGATGGCAGTCTAAGAGCTGGATTTCGGCATGAGCATTCCTGACGACCTGTGGGATGAAGGCGAAACCCGGCAAGCGCTTGAAAAACATTGATCGCGATTCGCGTATTGTCCGACAACTGCAGGAACTATTTTGCGCGGGAGCCCATCTCTTCAATTGCCACGCTGAGGGTGTTTGGTCCCGGCCCGACAGCTACAAGGACTCTTGCGCGAAGGATCTTGCCGCATTGCTCAAGACGCACACTGGACTTGTTGGCAGGCTGCTTAAGACGAACAGTCGCTTGATCAAGATGATCACATATCGCGCGATTGAAATGAACAAGGCCGATAGTGCAACGAATGGTGAGCCTTGACACCGACGGTCTGACACCTTAGGTTACATGTAACCAAAGGTGCGCCCAATGTCGATCAGTTCCAAGTCAAAATCCTCGCGCGACAAGGTGCGCCAGCATCGCGAGCGGTTGCGCGCGCTGGGCTTGCGGCCGGTGCAGATTTGGCTGCCAGATACGAGTTCGCCAGCTTTTCGCATGGAAGCACGCCGTCAAATGGCTGCAATCGCCGCCAGCGCCGGTGAGGCCGACGACCAAGCGTTCGTGGATGCCATTTCCGAGGATGTCTGGTCGGAACCATGAAGCGGGGCGAAGTTTGGCTGGTTTCCGGCGGTGGCGACTATACGGGCAAACCTCGTCCGGCGGTTATTCTGCAAGACGACGCGTTCGATACCAGCACCTCTGTCACACTGTGCCCTCTAACGAGCGACAAGACCGATGGGGCGTTGGTTCGAATTCAAATCACGCCAAAGCCGATCAACGGCTTGAAGAAAGTCAGTTGGCTGATGGCCGATAAGATCACAACGACTGCTCGAACGAAGCTGAGCCAACGGATCGGCGAAATCGACCCAGACGAGCTGTTGCAACTGAATCAAGCGGTGATCGTATTTCTGGGGCTGACGAATTCGACGCGTCCAAAAGCGGGTGCAAAAGCTCTAGCATCAAAATGATCTCTGTGCGGAGTTACGACGACGCCTTCGCCGCCCGCCTCTCCAGCACCTCGACCACATTGCGCATCGACAGCCCGCGCGCCTGCAGCAGAACCAGCAGGTGATAGATCAAGTCCGCACCTTCACCGGCTAGCTCCTCGTCGCTGCCCGACAGCGCAGCAATCACCACCTCGACGCCCTCTTCGCCGACCTTTTGGGCCACCCGGGGCAGCCCTTCAGCGAGCAATTTTGCCGTATACGACTTATCCGTCGCCCCCGCCGCCTTGCGTGCGACGATGGTTGCCTCCAGTGCCGCAATCGCGCCGTCCGCCGTGCCGACGAAACACGACGTGGTCCCGGTATGGCAGGTCGGCCCAGCTGGTTCCGCCTCGATCAGCAGCGCGTCGCCGTCGCAGTCGGGCTTGATCGAGACCACCTTCAGGACGTTGCCGGAGCTTTCGCCCTTGGTCCACAGCCGGGCCTTGGAGCGGCTGTAGAACGTCACCACGCCTTCGGCCTCGGTCTTGGCCAGCGCCTCCTGATTCATATAGCCGAGCATCAGCATTTCGCGCGTCTTTGCGTCCTGCACGATGACGGGGACGAGGTCGTTCATCTTGGTCCAATCAATCGTCAAGGCGCACCTCGATCCCTTCGTTGCGCAGGCGGCGCTTCAGATCGCCGACCGAAATCTCGCCGAAATGGAACATGCTGGCGGCCAGCGCCGCATCGGCTTTTCCGCGTGTCAGCACGTCGACGAAGTGTTGGGCCGTTCCCGCGCCCCCCGAGGCGATTACCGGCACACTGACGGTTTCCGAGACGCTGCGCACCAGATCGACTGCAAAGCCCTGCTTGACGCCATCGTGGGTGATCGATGTCAGCAGGATCTCGCCGGCGCCACGTGCCGCGCATTCCTTGGCCCAGGCCACCGCCTCGCGGCCCGTGGCCGTCGTGCCGCTGATGCTGCGGACGTGCCAGCCTTTCGGCGTTTCCTCGGCATCGATGGCGGCGACCACGGCCTGGCTGCCAAATTCGTCCGCCAATTCCGTAATCAGTTCCGGCCGCCGCAGCGCGGCCGAGTTGACTGATACTTTGTCCGCTCCCGCCGTGATCAGCGCGCGTGCGGTCTCGATCGAGCCGATACCGCCACCGACCGTGAACGGAATGCTCAGCGCACGCGCGACCTGCGCCACCACATCGGCGAATGCAGCGCGAGCCTCTCGGGTGGCCACCACGTCGAGCAGCACGAGCTCGTCGGCGCCTTCCTCGACATAGCGGGTGGCGAGCGCGACCGGATCGCCGGTATCGCGCAGGCCCTCGAACTGGATGCCCTTGACGACGCGGCCGTGGCGCACGTCGAGGCAGGGAATGATGCGTTTAGCCAGCATGGCGGGCAAGCTCCGTAAGCGGAATGTGACCTTCCAGCAGCGCCTTGCCAACCACGGCGCGCTCGATGCCGAGTTCTCCGAGCGCGATGATATCGCCGATCTTGGCGACGCCGCCGCTGGCGATCAGGCCGAGTTTGGGGAAACGCGCCTTCAGGCCCGCATACAACTCGGTTGCCGGGCCGGTGAGCATGCCGTCGCGGGCGATGTCGGTGGTGAGCACCCAGGATAGGCCGTCGCCGGTGAAGCGCTCGATCAGGTGTTCCAGCGTTAGCTCGGTCTGGTCCCGCCAGCCGGCGGCGGCGACTTTGCCATCGCGGGCATCGGCCGCAAGGATGATCCGCTCTCCGCCGAACACCCTCAGCACCATGCGCATCATCTCGGGATCGCGGATGGCGGCGCTGCCGAGGTTGACCTGCGCAAGGCCCATGGACAGCACGCGGCCGACATCGGTGAAGGTGCGCACGCCACCGCCGAAGTCGGTCTTAAGTCCGCTCGCGTTGGCCATGTGGGCGGCAAGTTCCAGTTGCATTGGGCGGCCTTCGCGGGCGCCGTCGAGATCGACGATATGCAGGCGTTTTGCCCCAGCCGCAGCGTAACTTTTGGCAATCTCCACCGGATCGGCCGCATAATCCGTCTGCGCCTCGAAACTGCCCTGCTTGAGCCTGACGCAGCGCCCGCCGATGAGGTCGATGGCCGGGACGATCTCGGTCATGAGGCGATGAACCTTTCGAGCAGCGCTGCGCCGGCCTTGCCGCTCTTTTCGGGATGGAACTGTACGGCCAGGAAATTGTTCTTACGCATGATGGCCGCGAATTCGCCGCTGTAGTCGCAGGCTGCAACCGTGTTCGGCCCGAGATCGGCGCGGTAGGCGTGCAGGAAATAGAAGCGGGGCGTGCCGGTGCCCAGGCCCGAGCCCGCGAGCGGCACCGTATTCCAGCCCATATGCGGGATTTTGGGACCGGGAGTGAAGCGGTGCACCTTTTCGGAGAAGATGCCGATGCTGGTGGTGTCGCCTTCCTCGCTCCATTCGCACAGCAGTTGCAACCCGAGGCAGATACCGAGGAACGGTTGCGTCAGTCCACGGATGACCTGGTCGAGCCCGCGCTCGCGCAAGTGAGCCATGGCCGGCTGCGCATGGCCGACGCCTGGGAAGATGACATGCGAGGCGGCGCGGATCTCGGCCGGATCGTCCGTGATCAGCGGCACAACGTTCATACGCAGCAACGCATTGGTCACCGAAGCGGTGTTGCCGGCGTTGTATTTGATGATGGCGATGGTCATGGCATGGCCTCCGCCCACATACGCAGGGGCAGCAGCCCCGTCCCCTTCTCCCCTTGGGAGAAGGTGCCCGAAGGGCGGATGAGGGGATTGCTGCCGGCGGTTGTGACGAGATCGTGCCACACGGAGGGACCTATCCCCTCATCCGGCGCAGTGAGCCACCTTCTGCCAAAGGGAGAAGGACGTTTCGCGCCTGTCGGTGGTTTGGTGCGCATCACTCCCCCTACGCAATCATCTTCTCAATCGGCAGCACCAGGATGCCCTCGGCGCCAGCGGCCTTTAGCCCCTCGATCACCTCCCAGAAATCATGATCGGATACCACCGAATGCACCGAACTCCAGCCGGGCGTTGCCAGTGGCAACACCGACGGGCTCTTGGCGCCGGGGATCAGCGAGATGATCTTGTCGATCGATTTGTTGGGTGCATTCAGCATGATGTATTTGTTGTGGCGGGCCTTGCGCACGGCGCGGGCGCGGAAGATCAACTGATCCAGGATCGCCTGCTGGCCAGCGGGCAAGTTCTTGCGCGTGATCAGCACGGCTTCGGACTCCAGCACCGTCTCAACCTCGACCAGGCCGTTGCTCGCCAGCGTCGATCCGGTGCTGACCAGATCGCAGATGGCTTCGGCAAGGCCAATGGACGGCGCGATCTCCACCGAGCCAGACAGCTCGTGGATGTGCGCGCCAACGCCACTGGCTTTCAGGTAGTCGCGCAGGATGCGCGGATGGCTGGTGGCGATGCGCTTGCCGGCCAGCGAGGCGGCCTCAGTGTAGGCCGTTCCTTTTGGCACGGCCAGACACAGCCGGCATTTGCCGAACCCCAGCGGCTCGGCGATGGTGACTTCAGCGCCTGACTCCTTCAGCGCGTTCAGCCCGACAATGCCGGCATCGGCCACCCCGTCCGCGACGTAGGTCGGAATGTCGTCGTCACGCAGGAAGTAGAATTCGACCGGAAAGTCAAAGGCGCGCGCCTTCAAGGCGGCCTTGCCGGTGCTGAACTCGATATCGCACTCCTTCAGCAGGGCATGGGTGCCTTCAAACAGGCGACCGGATTTCTGAATGGCAAGGCGCAACAGCTCGGCCATGAACGCTCTCCATGAATCGGAATGGCAATCGTCACCCGGTCCTTTGCAGGAGCAGAGAGGTTTGGGCAATGGGTTTTGAACAAACGGGGATGATTGCGCTTACGCGCAATCTTGCAGGTCGTGGTGCGGGCGCACAACGGTGGAGACGACCGGCATCGGCATGTGAATATGCCCGGCGAGCCACGCGGTCAAGTGACGTGACCTTGAAGCGTGATTAGGATGTAACTCAACGTGAAGGCTGGCCTCGACAGGTTGGGAGCGGCATGATGTATTCCAAGCTCATCTTTGCGACAATTGCGATTCCGGCATTGTCCTGTGCGGCCTCCGCTGACGAGGTGTTGACTGGCAATGCCGCGTTGGATGACTGGCATGGCGACCGGCCCGGCGTGCAGCGACACATCACGGCTGCCGACTTGCCTTCGCCGTTTGCCAGCCCGGTGGCGAGCCATGGCTCGGCGGTTGCCGACCCGCCGGACGGCCTATTGCCTCAGGTGCCGGCCGGATTTGCCGTGACGCGCTTTTCCAACGGGCTGAATGGCCCGCGCACACTGCGGGTGGCACCCAATGGCGACATCTTCGTCGCCGAGACCAGCGCCGGTACCGTCAAGGTCTTGCGCTCCCCCGACGGCGCCACGGAAGTGTTTCGCCAAAGCGTGTTCGCCACCGGCCTGGAAGGGCCGTTCGGCATCGCCTTCTACCCGCCGGGACCCGCGCCGCAATGGGTGTATGTGGCGCAACACAATTCCATCCTGCGTTTTGCCTACCAGCCCGGCGATCTGAAAGCCCGCAGCAGGCCGGACATCGTGGTGGCACGATTGGCCGCGACAACCGGTGGCCATACCACGCGCGATCTCGGCTTCAGTCTCGACGGCAAACGAATGTTCGTTTCGGTGGGTTCGGGCTCAAACGTGGCGGAGGGTTTGCGCCGCATGCCTTTGCCGCAGGCGGCACAGTGGGAGCATGCGCATGGGTTAGGCGCGGCCTGGGATAGTGAGGAAAATCGCGCCAATGTGCTGACGTTCGACCCCGACGGCCAGAACGGCAAGGTCTACGCCACCGGCATCCGAAACTGTGCCGGGCTGGGCGTGCATCCAACAACGGGCGACCTCTGGTGCGTCACCAACGAGCGCGACGGGCTTGGCGATGATCTGCCGCCAGACTATGCCACCCGGGTGCGCCAGGGCGCGTACTACGGCTGGCCCTGGTACTATATCGGCGATCATGAAGAGCCGCGGTTGAAGGGTGCGCGGCCCGATCTTGCCGGCAAGGTCACGGTGCCCGACGTGCTGTTCCAGGCCCATTCGGCGCCGCTCGGAATTGCGTTCTATCTGCCGCCTTCTGGCGGGACGGCAGCCTTTCCGGCCACATTCAACGGCGATGCGTTTGTTGCCCTGCATGGCTCGTGGAACCGTGCCAAACGGACTGGTTACAAGGTGGTGCGGTTGCCGCTGAAGGATGGTGTGCCAAGCGGGGCCTATGAGGATTTTCTCACCGGGTTCGTGCTCGACGAGGAGAATGTCTGGGGACGTCCGGTTGGGCTGGCGGTGGCGCATGATGGCGCATTGCTGGTCAGTGAGGACGGCAACGGTTCGATCTGGCGGGTGGCCTATCGGGGCGGCTGAGCGTCTCTCGTCTGGCTCCGGTCCCTATACGACAAGGGCCGGAGCCGGCACTTGCCGCTCGCCTGTCGCTATGTCGCGAGCGCCGCCGCGCTTCGGGCGACATCCTCTTTCCCCAAAAACGGGGAGAGGAAAAACCGCCAGCATTTCGTGTCTTACCTCACAGTGCCGCGCGCGTCGACCGGCACCGAGCCCAGCACCGTCTCGCCATCGATGATCACCACGCGGTCATAGAGATTGCTTACCGGGCAGACATGGTTCGGCACCACGCGCACGCGGTCGCCAACCTTGGGTGCAGCGGCCATTTTCGAAACGTCGACGAAGCCGTGTTCCTCGCTGAGATTATACACCACCGCCTCGGGTGCGCCGTGCAGCGTGCCGTAGCCAGAGAGGCCGAGCAGATCGCTTGTCAACGCTTTGGAACCGGCATCGATAATGGCTCGCTCGGCGGTCGGACGGCTGACGACAGTGGCGAGCACCGACAGCGCGCAGTCCGGTTCGCTGCACGATCCCCCGGCGATCTGCGAGCGGTCGTTGTAGATGTAGGTGCCCGCGCGATATTCGGTGACGCCGGTGAGGCCGTCGTCCTTCCACATGTCAGGCGTGCCGCCGGTCGACACGGTTTCGGCGGCTAAACCGTCTTTGCGCATGAGATCACGCGCCTCGGCAAGAAATTCGGCCATTTGCGCGCGGGCGCCGTTCTTGGGCAAAGTCATCAGTCCGCCCAAGCGCAGACCCCTGGTGTTGGCGATCTTGCGCGCCAGCGACAGCGCGTCTGCTGGGGTCTGCACGCCGCAACGGCCAGCCCCGGTGTCGGTCTCGATCAGCACCCGGATCGGCCGTCCGGCCGCCTCGCCGGCCCACCCAACGGCTTCGGCGACCACATCATTGTCCACGGTCACGGCGATGTCAGTGCGGCACGCCAAGGCCACCAGCCGCTCCAGCTTGGCGCGGCCGATCACATTGAACGTCAACAGCAGGTCGCGGATGCCGGCGTCGGCCATCACCTCGGCCTCGCCAAGCTTTTGCACCGTGATGCCCTTGGCGCCGCGCGCGATCTGCGCGCGCGCCAGCGGCACCAGCTTGTGGGTCTTGATATGCGGGCGGTTGGCGACACCCAGCTTGTCGGCGCGGGTCTGCCATCTATCGATGTTGCGGGCAACGACCGAGAGATCGATCACAGGGACGGGTGTTTCCACCTCGTCTAGTGTGCGGCCGGCGGGCGTAAATGCGAATCCGGCGGCGAGATCGTGCTGAGGCATTGCGGCGGCTCCCGAACTGTTGCGCCTCTTGTATAAGCCGGAGTGCCGAAAAGATAAAACGGGGCCAATTGCACGTGAGCTATCCACCAACCTGGTATGCCGCCGCTGCCAACGCTGGCACCGCGGCGGGGTTCTCTGCGCTGCGAGGCACAGTTGAAGCCGACGTGTGTGTCGTCGGTGGCGGCTTGGCCGGGTTGACCACGGCTCGCGAATTGTTGAAAGCAGGCAAAAGCATCGGGTTGTTGGAGGCCGAGCGGATCGCATGGGGCGCCTCGGGCCGCAACGGCGGGTTCGTCTCACCAGGGTTCGCGCTGGGCGTCGAGGGTATCATCGCCAAGGTGGGCCTGGCGGCGGCCAAAGAGCTGTACCGGCTCTCCAAGGGCGGCCACGATCTGGTGCGCGCGAGCGTTGCCGAGTTAGCGCCAACAGCTCTCATGGGTCAGGGCTGGATCGTCGCCCAAAGGCATTCTGATCGCTCCGGGCTGGAGGCGCATCAGCAACTCATGGCCAACGAATTTGGCGCGGCATCCGAAGTCTGGGATACCGGCCGCACGCGCGAAATATTGAAATCGCGACGCTATTTCGAGGCGCTGTTCGTCCCCGATGCGTTTCACATCCAGCCGCTGGTCTACGCCATGGCCCTTGCTCATGATATCGTGGCGCGCGGCGGACGGGTCTGCGAGCTGAGCCCGGCACTGTCGTGGGTAAAGTCAGGCGGCGGTTACGAGGTGTGCACGCCGTCCGGCGCCATTAGGGCCAAGCACCTGGTGTTCTGCACCAGCGGTTACGACCGCACGCTGTTCGTCCCGCTCGCACGAGCCGTGTTGCCGGTTGCGACCTACATCGCGGTCACCGAGGCATTGGGAGAACGCGCCGATGCCGCGATTGCTACCGCCGCCGCCATCAGCGACACCCGCCGCGCGGGTGACTACTACCGGCGATTGCCCGGAGGCCGCATCCTGTGGGGCGGCCGCATCACGACGCGGCGCGGCGAACCTGGGCGGCTGGCCGAGCAAATGAAGGGCGATATGCTGAGTGTTTACCCGCAGCTGGGCAATCCACGTATCGACTATGCCTGGGGCGGGCTGATGGGTTATGCGCGGCACAAGATGCCGATCATCGGCCAGGTTGGCGATGGGTTGTGGATGGCCTCGGCCTTCGGCGGCCATGGGCTGAATACCACCGCCATGGCCGGCCAGCTGATCGCCGGAGCAATTGCGAACAAGGATGTTCGTTGGAACGTGTTTGCCCGGTTTGGGGCGCCCTGGGTGGGCGGACCGCTGGGGCAGGCAGCCGTGGAGCTCAACTACTGGGCCATGCAACTGAAGGACCGCTATGAGGAGCGCCGCAACCTCAGCCGCCAGTGACTGCAAGGGTCAGACCAAGACCGATCGCAGCGATATCGACGATGACAATGGCGATGAAGAAGGCGCTGCGCAGATGATCGTTCATGACAGTTACTCACAAAGACGTTGGCTGGATCTGATGGTTGGTCGCGTCATGCACAGCCAAGGTTCAACTGACTTGAACATAGGTATAAGCTAGGTGGACTTAAGCCTTCCTGAAGCTATCGTTCAGATAGCGTTCAGGTGCCCAACACAATGGAGACAAGAACATGCCCTCCACCATCACCACCGGTTACAAGCAGCTGGTTGACGAGGCACGCCGCGAGATCGAGGAGATCCCGGTCGCGGACGCGATCAAGCTGGTCGGCGACCCCAATGTGGTCATTGTCGACCTGCGCGACCCACGCGAGCTGGCGCTGGAGGGCCGCATCCCGGGCAGCTTCCATGCGCCGCGCGGCATGTTGGAATTTTGGATTGATCCGGCCAGCCCGTATTTCAAGCCGGTGTTCGGCGAGGACAAAAAATTCGTTTTCCACTGCGCAGCCGGTGCCCGCTCTGCGCTCGCGACCCAGACCGCACAGCGCATGGGATTGAAGCCGGTGGCGCATATCGTCGGCGGCATGGGGGCCTGGAAGGCGGCCGGAGGCCCGGTCGAGATGCTTGAGCAGAAGGCGGATAAGGCCAGTTGAAATTCAGCGCGCCGAACCGTGGCGATCAGGTCCACAACAGAGGCCCGCATGGACATCATCGAGCGCTTCGCTGCCGACCTGACGGGGAAGTGCCGGCGCGTCGTGCTGCCTGAGGCGGACGATGACCGGGTGCTGATGGCGGCCAGCCAACTGGTCGCGCGTAAGCTCGCGCAACCTGTGCTGGTCGGCCAACTTGATGCCATAGCGACTCGGGCTCATGCTCTGGGGATCTCAATTGGAGGCTGCGAGGTTCGTTGCTTGACGGACGATGCGTCGCTGCCTCGGCTGTCGGGAGCCCTCGCCTCGGCTCGTCCCTCGCTGACCCCCGCCACGGCGTTGCGGCTGTTGCGCAAGCCGCTGTATTTCTCCGGCATGCTGGTGGCTGCTGGCGAGGCCGACGCCATGGTGGCGGGTGTCGCCAATCCGACCCGCCGCATCATCGAGGCGGCGCTCATGACCGTCGGCATGGCGCCGGGGCTCAGCACGCCGTCGAGTTGCTTCGTAATGCTGGTGCCGGGACAAGACAGGGAGCCCGCGCGCGCCCTGATCTACGCCGATTGTGCCGTCAACGCCGATCCCAGTGCCGAGGAACTCGCCGACATCGCCATCGCGTCAGCTGCCAGCTGCCGCCGCCTGCTCGGTATCGAGCCGCGCGTGGCGCTGCTGTCGTTTTCCACCCATGGCAGCGCGCTGCATCCGCGCATCGACAAGGTGCGGGCGGCGCTGGCTCGTGTGCGTGTGCTCGCGCCGGACCTCGCCGTCGATGGCGAGCTGCAGGCCGATGCGGCGCTGTCGACGGCGGTGGCGGAGCGCAAGCTCAAACAACCCTCGAGCGTGGCGGGCCGGGCCAATGTACTGGTGTTTCCTGATCTCGATGCCGGCAACATCGCCTACAAGCTCACTCAGCAGCTGGCCGGCGCCCGCGCCATTGGCCCGCTGTTACAGGGTTTTGCGCGCCCCGTTAGCGATCTGTCGCGCGGCGCAAGTGTCGAGGACATCGTTGCCGCAACCATCCTGACGCTGGCAAGAACGGCATGAATGTTCTAGGCAACGTCATAAATCCGGTTTTTCGACAAGATGCGTGACAATACAGTGTTGAGGGGTCAGGCCGATTCGGCGGGAGGCGTGACCCCGGCGGCTGCATAGCGGTCTCATGGAGGAACACATGCAGTTTGACGTGGTGCTGAATGACCGCCGTTTCATATTGGGCGAAGGTCCGCATTTCGATCGCGAAACCGGCAATCTTTACTGGGTCGATATTGTCGCCGGCCAGGCTTGGCGGTTGCATGTGGCAACCGGCACCAATCAGCATTGGTCGTGCGGCGTCCCGATCAGCGCCGTGGTGCCGCGCGCCAAGGGCGGGTTGATGCTGGCGTTGAAAGACCGGCTGGAATTTTTCGATCCGGCAACCGGGGAACGCAAGTGCTGGTCGGCGCCTGAAGGCGACAATCCAGGCAACCGGTCGAACGAAGCGCGAGTCGATCCGACCGGCCGCTTCTGGCTCGGCACCATGCAGAACAATATCGGCCCGCAGGGCGAAGACCTGCCGTTGACCCAAAAATCGGGGGCGCTGTATCGGCTGGAAGCCGACGGGCATTTCGAGATGGTCGTGGCACCAGTCGGCGTTTCCAACACGCTTGCCTGGGACGAACAGCGCGGCCGCCTTTATTTCGCCGACAGCATGGCAGGCACGATCACCGTCTTCGACTGGGATCGCCACGACGGCCGGCTGGCCAATCCACAGTTGTTCGCGCGCCCCAATGAGCATGGCGTGCCGGACGGTTCGGCCATCGATGCCGAAGGCTGCCTGTGGAACGCGCGTTGGGGTGGATCGTGTATCATTCGCTACCGTCCCGATGGCAGCATCGACCAGATCGTCAAGGTCCCGGTCACCAATCCGACCTCCTGCGTGTTCGGCGGGCTGGATCTGCGCACGCTTTATGTCACCTCCGCCTGGCAGGGCTTGCCGGACGGCCAGCGCGAGCGCAATCCGCTAGAAGGCGCGCTGCTGATGGCCAAGACCGATGTGGCTGGTCAACCGTGTACGCGGCTGGCGGCGTGAACAACGTGAGTGATGGGAAAAGAAAGGCGTGAAGTCGCCAAATTGGCTCGACAGTCTTGTGTCACGACTTGACGATTTCACGATTAGGCGCCGTTTGTCTTTGAATACTCCCACTTATACCAGCCCACTTATGGTTTGACCTGTCACTTTGAAGGTTCGTGACAGAGGTCATGGCGTAGGGGCGCACAGCAGTGCGCCCGGCTAGCTGCGCGGCAAGCGCTTGGACGGGCGCACTGCTTTGCGCCCCTACGCTTGCGAGCACGAGTCAAACGATAAGTTGGCTGGTATTACCACTCACCCCGGCAACAACACCGTTGATCCCGTCGTTTGGCGTGCCTCCAGTGCGTGATGGGCGTCGGCGATGCGCGACAACGGGAAGGTCTGGTTGACGTTGATCTTCACCTTCCCTCGCCCGACCAGATCGAACAGTGCGCCCGCCGAGGCCAGCAGATCGGGCCGCGTGGCGGTATAGGCGCCGAGCGACGGTCGCGTGACGTAGAGTGAGCCCTTCTGGTTCAGGATGGCAAGATTGAACGGCGGGATGGCACCTGACGATTGCCCGAACGCGACCAGCAAACCACGCGCTTTCAGGCAGTCGAGCGAGCCGAGATAGGTGTCCTTGCCAATCGAATCGTAGGCCACGTCGCACATCTTGCCGGCGGTGATCTCGCGCACCCGCTCGACGAAATTCTCAGTGCGGTAGTTGATGACGTGGGTCGCGCCGTGCGCCTTTGCCAGCGCCATCTTGGCGGGCGAGCCGGCCGTGCCTATCAGGGTTGCGCCCAGCTCGCGCGCCCACTGACAGGCGATCAAGCCGACACCGCCGGCTGCCGCGTGGAACAACAGTACGGTCGAAGGACCGACCTTAAAGGTACTATTGAGCAGATATTGCACCGTCATGCCCTGCAGCATCATGGCGGCCGCGGTCTGGTCTGGGATGCTCGCCGGCAGCGGTACCACGCGGTTGGCCGCGATCAGCCGCTCCTCGGCATAACCGCCCGATGTTACCGCGTAAGCCACACGATCGCCCACCTTCAAGTCCGTGACGCCCGTGCCGATCTCGGCGACAACGCCGGCTCCTTCGGCGCCGGGAATGAACGGCATTACCGGTTGCGGATAAAGGCCGGTGCGCAGATAAACGTCGATAAAATTGAGGCCGATGGCGGTTTGCCGCAGCTTGACCTCCCCTGGTCCCGGCGCGCCAACTGCGATGTCCTCAACCTGCAATACCTCCGGCCCGCCATAGGCGTGGACGCGAACAGCTCTGGTCATGATGGTTCTCCGATAACGACTGCAATCTTGAATTCGGCCCCATACCAGCGCGTCACCGCCCGCTTGTCGAGCCCTGCCAACACAACGGTGGGTGACCCCGGTGCAAATCGGCACTGGCTATGTTAGGGTTTGCGCATGTGGATGTTACAACCCATGGCGATTTTGGCGATCGGACTGGCCACGGCTCTGTCAGGCTGCGCTGGCTTGGATACTCAGAGCGCGGATGGCCCGTGCCTCGGCGACACGCCCGAATGTGTGGCCCAACGCACCGCTCTGGTGCGCGGCATGAGTTCGGACCCCTCACGCGCCTGGATCGGGCAAAGCGTCGGGCCAGGCACCGCGGCATCGGGAGTGCGGCTGTTCGCCTATCAGAACGTGCGCGACAAGCTCAGCTGCCCGCAGCTGGCGGTCGCCGTACAGGAGCTGGACGCTGCCAAGCAATTGTTGGCTGGCGGCCCGGCGCCTGGCCAGACCATGCTGCGGCACAACGACATCAAGGCCATGACCAACGATGTGCGCGCCTCGCTGGCCACCAGCAAGCAGAAAAAGTGTGGCGCGGGGACTTAGACGAGCTACTGCAGCGCCGCGACGGTATCGGCCGGCAGCATCACGCGCGCCACCACTGGGCGATGATCTGAGGCGACGTCCGGGCCAAGCCAGACCTGCTCGAAATGCAGCGCCGCGGTGCCGAACATGTGGTCGATGGCGAGCTGCGGCAACCCCGAGCTGCCGGACGGGAAGGTCGGCAAGAAGCGTCCCATCGGCACGAGGCCCGATTGCTCGGTAAAGTCGAGATAGGCGTTCGACCACTGCGTGGTGTTGAAATCGCCGGCCACCAGGACCTCACCCTTGATGTCGCGCATAGCCCAGGCCAATTGCGCCAGCTGGAACAGATGCAGGCGCGGCGAGCGCAGCGGTTCCTGGATGTGCGTGCCGACCACCGTCAGGGCATGCGTGCCAGTGCCAAAGGTAAGCCAGACCCGTGCTGGACCCGCCGAGTCATTCTCAGCGACGCTGCCCGAAGCCGTGATCGGATGCCGGGAGAGGACCGCGATGGCGCAGTCCCATTCTCCCACGCAGTCCTTTCGGTAAGGATAGGCGACCTCCAGCGCGCGCAGCATGGCGATCTTGTTTGGACCCATCTCAGTCAGCACCACCACATCGGCATGGGCCGCGGCCAGATACTCGGCCAGCCCTTCCGGATTGGGGTGATGGTGCCACGTGTTGAGGGAAATCACCGTCCAGCTGCCGGCCGTAGCAAGCGTCGCACGCCCATCGCCCGAGAGTGGCCATTCGCTCTGCTGGGCGATCAAGGCGTGGGTGGCGAGGGTGAGAAAGGCGCCCAACACCAGCACCAGCACCGGCCGGTAGTTGATCCACAAGCCGAGCGTGGCGGCAATCGCCAGCCCGGCGAAATGGCCCCGGAAATTAGCCAAGACGTCAAGCTCGGGCGAGTAGCGACCGAGCAGGCCGAAGCCGATGCCGGACAGGCTCGCGATCAGCGCGAGCAAGGTGAGCCTGCGCCCCAGCGATCGCATCGTCGAACCGAACACCAGCTTCACCACGTCTCAATTGCGCCACGTCCCGTTCTGGCGCGGCCAGCAAGGTTTCTGCAAGTTTTCGGCCAGAACATCCCTAATGGCCGGGTTCGCACCAACCCAACTCTGCGCACCCCGCCCCAAATCCACCGCGAGCCTGCCCAAGTTCCGCCCAACGAAGCACGATTCTGGTGATCGGCTGCCCACTGATGGAGACCTCCATGTTCTCATCCGTCCGCTGTGCAGGGTTGGGTCTTATTGTGTTGACGTGTTTAGCGGGCACCGCCAACGCCGGCGCTGCCATTGCGTGCCCTGAAGGGTTTACCAAGATCCTGGAGCAGGACGGTGAGGCCGCCTGCCGCCGCAGCCAGAGCGTGGCCAGTTCCGACCTCGCTGAGGCGGTCTCCAAGCTGTGGTGGGACAACGCCCATTGCAACGGCGCCGAAACCGACCGCCAGACCGGCATCTCACAAAACCAGACCGGCGCCTGGACCGTGACCATGCGCTTCTGGTGCAGCGGGTTTTGAGAGCAATGGATGAACCTCAGTTGACATCGCTCCCGCCCGCTGGCTTGTTCACTGCCTTCAAACAACAGGCAGGGAGCAATCCATCATGGCCGCGGACAGCCGGCAGCGCCAAGGTGCCATCGAATGGGCGACGCGCGGCGTCGAGGCAGTACGGGCGGGCGATTTTGCTTCGGGGCGCAATCACCTGCAGCAGGCCATCCGCGCCGACAAGCGCAACCCGTATTACCGTTTCGATCTGGCATTGGCGCAGCAGGCGCTGGGCGAGATCGAGGCTGCCATCGTCGAGCTGTGCGCCGCCATCCGGCTGAAGCCCGAATTCGACGATGCGTCGCGGCGGCTGGCGATGCTGCTCGAGCGCTATCAGCTGCCCAATCCGGCCATTCTCGATCCTTTTGCGCTGCGCAGCGCGATGGCCGCGCCCAATGCCGATCATCAGGCGCTGGCCGAGGCCGGGCTTACCTTGGCGATGCAAACCGGATCGCTGGCGGCTGCGATGTCGGGCCTGACCGCGCGCGGGCCACTGGCGGTTGCCCGCGAGATGCTGGCTAAGCGCACCGATGAACCGTTGCGTGACGATCTCGTATTGATGGCGCTTTCGCATGGCGCCAATAAAAGCTTCGCTCTTGAGCGACTGCTCACTGCCTTGCGCCGCGTGGTGCTGTTGGAATTGGCGCACGAGCGCTTCGAGGATAAAACGCTGCAGGCCTTTACGCTGGCACTGGTGACACAGTGCCTGGCCAATGAGCATGTCTGGGCCGAGACGAGTGAGGAGTCCGATCGCGTCGCGTTGCTGCTCGCTGGCCGCCCGAGCCTCAAACCTGACGACTTCGAGGTCAGCCGCAGCGTGCTGCTGCCCGCGCTGTACCGGCCGTTATCGGTGGTTCTGCCGGCAGGCTTGAAAGATCCTGCGTTTGAGACCCTCCGGCCACGCGCGCTGCGCGACCTTATCAAGGCACGATTGGAGACCGAGGCGGCGGAATCCGAGGCAGCCGCACGTTTCACCTCGGGCAGCAGGGCTGGCGATGCCATCACCCAGAGAGTGATCGGCCAGTATGAGGGCTCGCCTTATCCGCGTTTTTCCAGCCTGACGTTGCCACGGCCGGGCTCGCTGCTGCCGTTTCTCAAACGTATTTTCACGCCCGATCCGATCAGCTTTGTCGATGGAGACTTCGACGTGTTGATTGCCGGCTGCGGCACTGGACGGCACGCCATCCAGTCGGCGCTCGGCTATGGACCGCGGGCCAACGTGCGAGCCATCGATCTGTCGGCCCGAAGCCTGGCGTTTGCCGGCGCTGTCGCCAAGCGGTTCGGGGTTGGCAATCTCACCTTCGAGCGGGCCGATCTGCTGGCGCTCGACCCCAAAGCGCGTGCCTTCGACGTCATCGAAGCCGTTGGCGTGTTGCATCATCTGGCCGATCCGTTTGCAGGCTGGCTGACGTTGTTGGCGTGCCTGAAACCACACGGCCTGATGTTGCTGGGTCTCTATTCCGCCGCCTCGCGCAAGGTACTTGGCGCGCTGCGGGTCGAGCCGGAGTTTCCCGGTGCCGGTTGTACCGATCAAGCCGCCCGCGCCTATCGCCAACTGTTATTGGCGCGCGGCCCTGAACAACCCGGTGGCGATCTGGTGATCTCCAAGGACGCCTACACGCTAAGCGAATTTCGCGACCTGGCCCTGCATGAGCATGAAAAGCCGATCAGCCTTCCGGAAATCGCGGCGTTCCTGACCAAGCACAAACTCGTCTTCCAGGGCTTCCTGCTGCCGGGCGAAACCTTGGCGACATTCCGCAAGCGGTTCCCCGAGGCCGGTGCCGAACGCGACCTGGCCCGCTGGGCGACCTACGAGACCGACAATCCTCGGTTGTTCGACGGCATGTACCGCTTTTGGTGCCGGCGCGGGTGATGATGCTCCTTGCTCCCGCCACGCGGCTCGGGCATTGGAGTGGTTGATGGCAAAGTGCGAACGTTGCCTTATCTTTGTCCGGATCATCCCCGATCGCCTGAGGCTTGCCGTCCGAGTGCGCAGCCGGATTGACGTTTCATGAGCACGCTTATCATTGGCCTCTTGTTGCTTGGCGGAGGCTATTTCGGGCTGCGCTATGTGCGCTCGATGTCGCCCCAGCAACGCGCTGAGCTGATGCGCCGGGCCGGCGGCGCGCTAGCCCTGGCGTTAGCGGTCTGGCTGCTCGGCACCGGCCGCTATCTGTTTGCCGTGCCACTGGCCATCGTTGGTTACGTCGCCTTGTGGCGCCCCAAAGGGTTTACTCGCAACTCCGATCGGTTGGCCGAGAATGCCCGGTTGGCCAGCGTTCGCACCGCGCTGCTCGAGATGGCGCTCGATCAGGCCACCGGCGCGCTGTCAGGGCATGTGCTGGCCGGCACCTTCACTGGCCGCGAGTTGGCCACGCTGACGCGCGTTGAGCTGGCGCAGCTGTGGCGCGAATGCCGCGCCGGCGAAGCGCAGAGCCGGCAGCTGCTGGAGGCCTATCTCGATCGCCGCTGGCCTGAATGGCGGGCCGAGATGCCGCGCAGCGGGACTGAGGGCAATTCTGGTGATGGTGGCAAATCGGCCGGCGCAGGCATCCGCGCGCCGATGACCAAACAGGAGGCCTACGATGTGCTGGGTCTGAGCGCGGGGGCCGATCTTGAGGACATCAAGGCAGCGCACCGCAACCTGATGAAGCGCCTGCATCCCGATCAGGGTGGCTCGAACTATCTGGCCGCCAAGATCAACGAGGCCAAGGAAGTTTTGCTCGGCAAGCGGGCCTAGCCAGCCAAGCGGCCAGCCGCTATAGCTGTTACCTCAAACCCCGTGCAAGTTTGCGCCTGGTGATCGCCCCGTTGAGGGCTGCGCTGAGGCATTGGCAGGTGCACTAACGGAGCAGATGACATGGCGACGGCAAGGTCCGCAGGCTGGAAGCCGGACAGTTGGCGCGCAAAACCGGTCCAGCAGATGCCGGACTACCGCGATGCCAGGGCCCTGGCCGAGGTGGAAAAGCAGCTGGCGTCCTATCCGCCGCTGTTCTTTGCCGGCGAGGCGCGCGAGCTGAAGGCTGAACTGGCGCAGGTGGCAGCTGGCAATGCATTCCTGCTGCAAGGCGGCGATTGCGCCGAAAGCTTTGCCGAGCACGGCGCCGACAACATCCGCGACTTCTTCCGCGTCTTCCTGCAGATGGCGGTGGTGCTGACCTATGCCGGCGCGCTGCCGGTGGTGAAAGTTGGCCGCATCGCCGGCCAGTTCGCCAAGCCGCGCTCGTCGGGAATGGAAAAAAAGGGTAATGTTGAGCTGCCGAGCTATCGCGGCGATATCGTCAACGGGCCGGAGTTCACGTCTGAAGCGCGCATGCCTGATCCCAAGCGGCAGCTGGACGCTTACAGACAATCGGCCGCGACGCTGAACCTGCTGCGAGCCTTCGCACAGGGCGGCTATGCCAGCCTGGAAAATGTGCATCGCTGGTATCTCGACTACGCCAAGGACAGCGCCTCTGCGCATCACTACAAGGAAGTTGCCGAGCGCATCTCCGAGACGCTCAATTTCATGCGGGCATGCGGCTTGACTGCGGCCAATACGCCATCGTTGCGCACGACCAATTTCTTCACCAGCCACGAGGCGCTGTTGCTGGGCTACGAGCAGGCTCTGACTCGCGTCGATTCAACAACGGGCGACTGGTACGGATGTTCCGGCCACATGCTGTGGATCGGCGACCGCACGCGCCAGCCCGACCATGCCCATGTCGAATATGCCCGCGGCATCAAGAACCCGCTCGGCTTGAAATGTGGCCCGAGCCTGGATTCCGATGGGTTACTGAAGCTGATCGATATCCTCAATCCGGACAACCAGCCCGGACGGTTGACGCTGATCTGCCGCTTCGGCTCAGACAAGGTGGACAAGCATCTGCCCAAGCTGATCCGGGCGGTGGAGAAGGAGGGCCGTTCGGTGGTCTGGTCCTGCGATCCGATGCACGGCAACACTATCTCGGCGGCGACCGGCTACAAAACGCGGCCGTTCGACCGGGTGCTAAAAGAGATCCAGCAGTTCTTTGATGTGCACCGCGCGGAAGGTTCGCATCCCGGCGGCATCCATCTGGAGATGACCGGCAAGAATGTCACCGAATGCACCGGTGGCGCTCAGGCCGTGACCGAGGCTGACCTGTCCGATCGCTACCACACCCATTGCGATCCGCGCCTGAACGTCGATCAGGCGCTGGAGGTAGCATTCATCGTGGCCGAGCGGCTAAAGGCCGAGCGCGACGAGAAGCTCACGGTGCGTCCGCTGGCAGCGTCGGCGTAGATCGAAATCATGGTTGGTGCGCGCCCCACCCCCCACCCTAACCCTGCCCCTCAAGAGGCGAGGGAATCCGAGCGGTGGGTGGGTGACCCCTGTTTGCACGCGGGCGGACGGACACCTCCCCTCTTGAAGGAGACGGTTGAGGGTGAGCTTGCGCAGGTGCCAATGGCCATGCTCAAGATTTCCAGGAGGCTGTCATGACCGTATCGTCTCCCAATTTCTTGCGCATGGCCTTGGCGCAACTCGACCCGACCGTGGGTGACCTTGCCGGCAACGCCGCCAAGGTGCGCGCGGCAAGGGCGATGGCGGCCAAGGCCGGGGCCGATCTCATCCTGTTTTCCGAACTCTTCATCACCGGCTATTCGCCCGAGGACTTGGCACTCAAACCCGCTTTCCAGCTTGCCGCCCGCGACACCATCGAGGCACTAGCCAAGGACACTGCCGATGGTGGGCCAGGGGTGCTGGTCGGCACCATCTGGGTCGATGACGGCAAGCTGCGCAACTCGCTGGCACTGCTCGATGGCGGAAAGGTCGTCGGCCTGCGCCACAAGGTCGACCTGCCCAACTACGGCGTGTTCGACGAAAAGCGCGTCTTCGTGCCCGGTCCGATGCCGGGACCGATCGACTTTCGCGGCATCCGGCTTGGCGTCCCGATCTGCGAGGACATCTGGAAGGACGAAGTGGTCGAGTGCCTGTCCGAGACCGGCAGCGAGATCCTGTTGGTGCCGAACGGTTCGCCCTTCGCGCTGGGGAAGCAGGATGTGCGTAGCAACATCGCCGTCGCGCGCGTGACCGAATCCGGGCTGCCGATGGTCTATCTCAATCAGGTCGGCGGCCAGGATGAGCTGGTGTTCGACGGCGCCTCTTTTGTGCTGAACGCGGATTGTTCGCTGGCGGTGCAAATGCCAGCCTGGGAAGAGGCGGTCATTCTGACGGACTGGATCCGCACGCCGTCGGGTTGGGCTTGCAAGCAAGGCGAACGCGCCATCATCGAGGAGGGCGAAGCCTCGGCGTACCGCGCTTGCGTCTTGGGCTTGCGCGACTATGTCCACAAGAACGGTTTTCCCGGCGTCGTGCTTGGCCTGTCCGGCGGCATCGACTCCGCGCTGTGCGCGGCCATGGCGGTCGATGCGCTGGGACCGGACAAAGTGCACTGCCTGATGCTGCCGTATCGCTACACCAGCGACGACAGCCTCGCCGACGCCGCCGAATGCGCGCGGCGGCTTGGGCTGCGCTACGACATCTTGCCGATTGCCGATCCCGTCGAGGGCTTTGCCGCCAGCCTCGCGCCGCTGTTCAAGGGCACACCGACGGGCGTGGCGGAGGAAAATCTGCAATCGCGCGTGCGCGGCACGCTGCTGATGGCGGTCTCCAACAAGTTCGGCCCCATGGTGGTCACCACTGGCAACAAGTCCGAGGTCTCGGTCGGCTATGCGACGCTCTATGGCGACATGAACGGCGGCTTCAATCCGATCAAGGATCTGTACAAGATGCAGGTCTTTGCCTTATCGCGCTGGCGCAACGCCAATCGGCCCAAGGGCGCGCTGGGACCGGCCGGCCCCGTCATGCCCGAGAGCGTCATCACCAAGCCGCCCACCGCAGAGCTGCGTCCGAACCAGAAGGACCAGGACAGCCTGCCGCCATACGAAATCCTGGACGCGATCCTGGCGCGCTTGGTCGAACACGAACAGTCCGTCCCCGAGATCATCGCGGCGGGGTTTGATCGGGATACCGTCAAGAAGGTGGAGCGGCTGCTGTACCTGGCCGAATACAAGCGCCGCCAGGCCGCGCCGGGCGTGAAGATTTCTGAGCGCAACTTCGGGCGCGATCGGCGGTATCCGATCACGAACCGGTTCCGGGAGACGTAGGTGATCGCCTAGGTGGCAAAGGGAGCCGGGCGCGCAAGGGTGGACCCCCGACTGTTGCCAGGTGCCAGCTTGCGATGCCCCGCGTCCCGAACATTGATCGAGCCACCATCGATCCGCGCAAGATTACGCACTAGTTGCTTGAATTGACCCACAGTGAGGGCGGCGGCAAAGCCGCATATCTGCTGGATTTTGGTTTCAAGGCATCGGACTGGCAGGTTTGCGTGATGCACTCCTAGAGCACGTGCAAGCCTATGACAGTATACGCACGCACCTCCAGACTTATGGCCTTATACCAGCCCACTTATGGTTTGACCTGTCACTTTGAAGGTTCGTGACAGAGGTCATGGCGTAGGGGCGCACAGCAGTGCGCCCGTCTGGCTGCGCGGCAAGCTCTTGGACGGGCGCACTACTGTGCGCCCCTTGCGAGCACGAGTCAAACGATAGGTTGGACGGTATTACACAACACTAACGCGCCAGCGGATCGGGTCCAAAGCGGTTCGCGCCTTGCGATCCTTTGAGGCAGCCAAGTTCGACGACTATCCACAGGAATACGGCGATATATATCAGCCCCAGGGCAAGGATCAGCGGGTTGGAGAAATCCTGCTGTGCAGGATTGAAGATGTCCGCGACCACCAGCGCCGCGAACGTCACCAGAAACGGCACGGTCCAGATCGCCCCCTTGCCGCGATCATGGAAGCGCCGCGCCAATACCACGAAGAACGGAAACAGGAAGATCAGATTGACCAGCAGAATGAGCTGGCGCGCCGGCTTGGCAATGGTGCCGGTCTGGGGATCGAACCAGTCATGCCCGAACAGCGCCGATGCGAGCCAATAGTTGAAGGCCGCCTCGATCAAGGCCAAGCCAATAAAACCCAGCCAGAACCACCTGCGCCCGATGCGGCCCACCGGCGAAAAATAAAACCCGAGCAATCCCATCGTCCGACCTCCCCCTGGAGCGCTTCGCGAAAAGTGCGAACCGGTTTTCCGGCAAGAAGCGCGACAAACATTCGACTTAGAGCATTCGGGCGGTTCGCAATACCTCGCGACCGCTCTAACAGTTGATCCCCGAGGCTGGCCAGTCTGCCGGCATCCCGACATCCATGCCTTGCTGGAGGATTGCTGGCAACTGCTTGTGTTGGCGCGCAGGCCAGGGCGATTCAATCCAGAAAGAGCAGTTGCTCTCAGAGTGCCAAGCACTCGGGGCCGCGGTTCATCTCCAGGTTGCATCACACGGGAGCCATCAGGCGGGCCGGTGGGACCGACTGTCGGCAGAGGATGTTGCGCCAGCGCTGCTCTGGGCTCAACTGCTCTGCAGTATTCATCAGCGCACGCAGAGATCAGGCGCTGCACGTCCCGGACCTTGGGTGCATTCGGGCTGCGGCAGGTCAACGGACAGTCCGCAACCAGGGCATCGAACAGGCCCGAAAATTTCAGGAAGTCGATGAAGTACGGCAGCTGTGCCAGCTGCATAAACGCCGTTGCCTGGTCTCATGCCACTCGCGCCCGCGAAGGTATCGAGGCTTGCCGGGCTCGTCTGCACCGACGGTTCAACCATCGGTTGCTCACCCAACAGGTGCAGCGTTCGCAGCGTCAGATCCTTGCTCATGCGCTTGATAATGAACGATTATCGGCTCCATCGCCCCTGGCAACTGCTTTTCTAGGTTCGATTCATCTCCTTCGACGGATGCGTCAGTCTTCCTTCTCTCTACGGACGAAGGAATCGAGAATGCAACGATACCCGTTGTGAATTGAACCGCCTTGGACACGATAAGTGGATTGCCGAAATTCCCATGTCAGTAGCTGACCCGATGACTTGCGACGCACGACCATTGCTGGCAAGATTGTTTGGTTGGCTCAGACCCCGTAGCTCAGCTGGATAGAGCATCGGTTTCCTAAACCGAGGGTCGCAGGTTCAAATCCTGCCGGGGTCGCCAATTCGGTACAAAACTGTGAACCACGGGTTGCGTGCGCTCGTTGGCCATAACGGCCTGTTCCCGAACCTCTTTTCGGCCCATGATGCGCACGGCGTGGTCGTCGACCTCGATCCGGTCGACAATCGCAGCAATATAGGCCTTGCGGAACGGGATATCGCCGGTGGTCAACCGCTCGCGCATCGCCCGGGATCGGCGTCGAGATCGACAAGGCGGCCGCCAGGCATCCCTTCCAACAGGTGCGGCCGGTACAGTGGTATCACGACGACGGCAGCGTCGCGGATTGGTAAGGGCACAACCGTGAGCAGACGATTGCAGGGCGAGCATGTGTTCGTGACGGGCGGCGCCAAGGGCATTGGCGCCGCGGTCGTGGAGAAATGCCTGACTGAGGGCGCGTCCGTTTCCCTCATGGATCTGGACTTTGGCGGTGGCGAGGCGTTCAGGGATCGTCTGCCAGCAAATCGTACTATGTTTGTCGCGGGCGACGTGCGCTGCGCCACTGACATTGAACGGGCGACTGCGGCCGGTAGCGCCAAATTCGGTCCCGTCACCGGCCTGGTCAACAACGCCGGCTGCAATTCCTACGCCGATCCGGTTGCGATGACCGAGGCGCAGTGGGACGATGACTTCAGCGTCGATCTGAAATCGGCTTGGCTGTGCGCCCGCGCAGTGCTGCCCGAATGCGCTGTCGCCCGGTTACACGCCGACGCCGTTGGTCGAGCAATTCTTCACCAAGCACGACCCGTCCCTGCATGACCAGGTGATCAGTGTGCACTTCATGCGCCGCATGGCGACCCCGGCTGAGATCGCCAATTGCGTGGTGTTTCTGCTGTCAAGCGAGGCCAGTTTCGTCACCGGCGCAAACTGGCGGGTCGATGGCGATCTCGGCGCCCGCTTTGCGTAAGGGCGGTGCGCACCAGATGAGCGGCCGAAGCCTACGCTCCTTGCATCGTTGCTGGCATTGGAGGTGTGGGCTTGGCGGACGGCGGAAGTTGCCGCCTGACGAAGTGGTGCGGGTCGCGGACCTGGCGCAGCAGCGTCGGGATGATCTCGGCATAGGTTTCCACAAAACCGTTGTAAGGCTTTGGACAGTCAGTCTGCATGTCCTTATGCAATTCCGGCAGCCGGTGATACGGCACCATCGGAAACATATGATGCTCAACGTGATAGTTCATGTTCCAATAAACAAAGCGGCTGAAGGGGTTCATGTAGATCGTCCGGCAATTCAGACGGTGATCAAGCACATCCTCGGCCAGGCCGATGTGTTGGGTCAGGCCGGTCATGAGAACGTGCCAAGCTCCGTAGAGGCGCGGCAATCCGATCAGCATCAGTGGCAAAATCGAGCCCATCCACAGCGAGGCGGCGATGGTCGCGGCATAAATCACGGTCCAGACCCGGGCGACGGTTGCGAGCTTGCCTTGCTCACTGGCCGGAATGAAATCCCGTTCGGCGGCGCTCACGTCGCCGGCGGCGTGCCGCAACATTGTTGTAAGGGACTGCGGAACTTCGAGAATACCGAATGTGTTCAGCATCGCCCTGGCGATGTCTGGCGGCCGCATCAGGATGATCTCGGGATCGCGCCCGACGATGATGGTATCGGTATGGTGCCGGGCATGGCTCCAGCGCCAGACGGTCGGATTGCGCATGACAAAGAAACTGCCGAGCTGATACACGGCCTCGTTCTTCCATTGCGTCTTGAAGGCGGTGCCGTGCCCGCACTCGTGCCAGCGACTATCGCCGCCACCCATGTAAAGTATGCCGTAGATAAAGAAGAACGGCACGGCCAGCCAGCTGCCCCAGAAATACGCGCCGAGGCCCCCGGTCAGCAAAAGCGAGCCGATCCAGATGATGGTGTCGCGCGTTGCGGGGCCGTCGGAGCGCTGCATCAGCTCTTTCATGCGCGCGCGCGGAATATCGGTCTTGTACCATTGCGCATTGGCAAGTCCCACGTCGACGGCATGGGCATTCAACGGGCCGGTCAGCGAATAGTCGCGGGGGAATGTATCCAGGGCCATGATGGCGCCTCTCTATGCTCAGGTTCGGATGACGTGGTCCGTGACCTCTTCGATGGTGGTGTCCTGCTTGGCCGCCTCGAACACTTTGGCGCCATGGCTCATGACCACGAAGCGGTCGCAAACCATGAAGGCGTGGTACAGATTATGCGTTACCAGAACGCTTGATGTTCCCTCTTTCTTGAGGTCGCGCACGTAGCCAAGCAAGTGCTCGGTCTCGCGCACCGAGAGCGCCGAGGTCGGCTCGTCGAGCAACAGGATGTTGCGCTTGAAATGCACGGCGCGGGCGATCGCGACCGCTTGCTTCTGGCCGCCGGACAGAAAACCGACTTCCTTGCCGGGATCGTCGATGCCGGAAATCTGCACGGCGCTGCCCAGGATGTCGATGGCGACCTCCTGCATCTTTTTGTGCTGCATGAAGCCGAAGCGGTTGGTGATCTCACGCCCCATGAAGATATTGCGCGTGATCGACAATTGGTCGACCAGCGCGATGTCCTGATAGATTGTCTCAATTCCGGCCGCCTCGCTGTCGGCCCGCGAGTTGAAGGCCACTGGCTTGCCGCCAGCGTAGAGTTGGCCGGAGGTCGGCGGATTGATGCCCGAGATCATCTTGACGAGCGTCGACTTGCCGGCACCGTTGTCGCCGAGCAGCCCGACCACCTCGTTCGGGCCGATATAGAAGTTCATCTTGTCCAAAGCGATGAACGCGCCATAGCGCTTGGTGACCTCGCGCGCTTCGAACAGCGGCGTTGTGCCGGGCGGCGGGCCGTCCGTCGCAGTTGAGGTTCTTGCCGAGGTTAGGGTGTCCGCCATGACGATGGTTTACCCTCTGGTCTTGCGGATGCTAGTGTTCAGGACGACGGCGATGACGATCAGCACGCCGACGAAACCATCGAAGTAATAAGCCGGCGCGCGGATCAGAAGCAGCACATCCTGGATGGTGTAGACCAGCGCCGTTCCCAGCACGATGCCAAGGATCGAACCGCGTCCGCCGTTGAGCGCCGCCCCGCCGATGACGCAGGCCGCGATCGACTGCAACTCCATGCCCAGGCCGCCGCCCGGCTGGATCGAACCGACGCGGGTTGCCGCCAGCACGCCGGAAAATGCCGCCATGGCGCCGGCGATGGCGAAGGCGATGGTCTTGGTGCGGTTCGGGTTGATGCCGATGGCGACGGCGGCATTGCGATTGCCGCCGACCGCATAGAAATGATTGCCGAGCTTGTGGTGTTGCAGCAGGAAATAGAACACCACGGACATCACCAGAAACCAGATGATGGACGAATGCAAAAAGCCGATGTCGCCGCCGAAAACCGTCTTGAAGGGTTCGGACGGTTTGAATCTCAGGGCAACCGCGCCGTGGTAAAAAAGCGTGGCGCTCTTCCACAGCAGCATGCCGCCGAGCGTGGCGATGAAAGACGGGATGGCGAACCGCAACGTGATCATGGCGTGGAAACTGCCGATGAGGGCGCCGAGGATGAGCACGAGGGCCAGCCCGGCGAATGGCGCCCACCAGATGCCGCCGTCTTCGCCGATATCGCCGCCCAGATAGTTGCTCCAGTGCGCGCAAATGATCGACAGGAACGAATAGAGAGCGCCGACCGACAGGTCATACTCGCCAGCGATCATCAGCACGCCGACACCCAGTGCCATGACGCCGAGTGGCGCAATCGCCTTCAGCGTGACGGCGGCATTGGCTTCCGACAGATAACGGAACGACTCAGGCCACATGAGCGCGGCCGCCACACATATCGTCTGCGTAATGACGAACATGACCGCGATGCCGCCTTCTGGCCGCGTACGGACCCAGTCGGCAAACTTGCTTGCAAGGGACCTGCGGCCGCGCGCAACGACGGCGTCACGAATGTGGTTGGATTGGCTGACGGCCATGGGCAGCTCCGGCTGGACGGGATAGATGATCGTCCAGTCTCACAGACGAGTCTAAACGACCAAATGGTGAGCCGTCACAACGGCCCACCATTCGCGTTTTGCAGCCAGCTCAGCTCAGCGAACCGGGCCGGCCCACTTCACAGCGGCCTGATAGTTGGTCTTGTCGACCAGACCGGCGCCGCCCGTGTCCATTTCAGATGGGTACAGACCGTACTTCAGGTTGAGGGCCAGCTGCGTGACGGTATAGAAGCCCTGCGAGTAGGGCTGCTGGTCGACCGCCGCCGTCAACTCGCCGGTTTTGACCTGAGCAAGAATCTCTTGCGAAATGTCGAAGCCGCCAGCCGGTATCTTCAGTTTGGCGTCCTTGATGGACTGTACGGCTTGGCTGGTCGGGGTTTGGCCGAGGCCGATGACCGCCGCGGTGTCCGGATGACCGATCAGATACTGCGTCATCAGGTCGAGCGCCTTGGCGTGGTCGTTGCCGGTGCCGAGCACTTCGCTGGTGGCGCCGATTTCCGTCAGAGCCTTCTGCACGCCTTCATGGCGTTGCACGGCATAAGTCGCCGTCGGGGCTTCCACGGGGGTGAATACCTTGTCGCCCTTCTTCAGTTTGTGCTCGGCGATCATGCGCTTGCCCAGCACATAGCCGGCGGCCACGAAGTTCTGGCCCATGAACGCCATTCGGCAGGTCGAACCCGGCGCGCCGTGGCGGCTGTCGTCGATGTTGAAGGTGACGATCGGGATGCCGGCAGCCATGGCCTTGCACGCGGTTTCGACATAGGCGTTGTCGTCGGCGATGTTGATGGCGATGCCGGAGACCTTGTTGGCGATGCCGGTCTCGAAAATGGTCTTCTGTTTGGTGGCGTCTTCCTCGCCGAACTGAATGTCGATGTTGACGCCCTGTTGAGCGGCGGCATCCTTGGCACCGTTCACGACCGCCTCGAAGAAGGCGTTCGAGGACTGCGACCACGGAATGAAAAGGATGTTGATCTTGGACCAGTCGGCCTTGTGATCGGCGTCGGCGGCAATCGCCGGCGCCGAGATCGGCAGCATCAGGGCGCTGGCGAGCAGCGCTCCCGTTAGCAATCTTCTATTAAAAACCATAGGCTTCCTCCTGGTTGGCGGCAGTCGATGATGTCCTCTTTGGGGTGCCGCAGCCCAAGGGAATTCCGTGTCAAACACGTGATGGAGTTCATTTCAGTAGCGAGACCGGCAAATGACGCTTACGCGGCGCGCTGCGCGCCAACGCGCAACCAGTGTTCTCCTCCCATCCCGTGACGCCCCCACTGTTGTGGCGACAATGACCGATCCGGAACGAGCGAACCCAATGCGGGTGCGGACCAGTTGGCTGAAAGCCACGCTACAACTATGCCCGCTTCTGTCAAGACCTATATGATAGGTCTGAGACATTTTGAAAACTGCTCGATTCTCCGGAGATTTTCGTGCAAGCCGTGCAAAAACGGCTAGACATTGACAAGAAAACTCAATCGTGGTCGTTTAACGTACTCCGGTACCTATCAGGTAGGTCAATTGTGCTTGCGCCCTTCCCGGTTCCTTCGATGACGTCGACAGAGGCCGGCTTGGACGGCGGGCTAGTCGCGCGCGCGATGCGTTCGGTCAACGAGCACATCCGGTTGCACAGCCTGAGACCGGGTGCGCCGATCCCAGCGGAAGCCGCCTTTGCGGCTGAACTTGGGGTGTCCAGAGCCGTGGTGCGCGAGGCCTTCCGGTCCCTGACGACCCTTGGAGTCATCGAGGTCACCAACGGCCGCCGCGCCCGGGTTGGCGGCATCGACGAGAATGTGCTCGGACTCGTCATCGATCATGCGGTGCATACCGATCAGGTGTCGATCCAACAGATCTATGACGTCCGTCGCACCATTGAGATGCGCACCGTTGCGTTGGCCGCGCTGCGTCGCAAATCTGCCGAGGCCGATGAGATCGAACGTCTGGCGGCTGCCATGCGGGCCGACTTCGGCAAGGCCGAAGCGATCATGGAGCACGACATCGCCTTCCACGAGGCGATCTCGCGCGCCTCGCGCAATCCGCTCTTTGCCCTGATCGTTTCCTCGTTTCGCGTTGTCACTTACCAGACCTGGAGCATCGGTTGGGCGAGCCGTCCCACCGATCAGAACCGGCTCGGGTCTATCGATTGCCACGAGCGGATTGCGGCTGCAATCATGGCGCAGGATGTGAGGACTGCTGAAGCCTGCATGGCTGAGCACTTCGACTTGTCCGTGCACGCGCTTCTGGCTGCGGGTGTGATCTGAGGTGGCCATTCAGATTACGGCGCTTGAGACGATCCGGATTGCCGAGCACGCCAACCTGCTTTGGCTGAAGGTTCATACGTCGGAGGGCATCACAGGCCTCGGCGAGACTTTTTTTATGCCGCAGTCTGTCGAAGCCTATGTGCATGAGGTGCTGGCGCCGCAGTTGATCGGCCGCGACCCGCGCCAGATCGACAAGATCTCCAAAGACCTCACGGGCTATCTCGGCTTTCGCTCGACCGGCATTGAGATGCGCGGCAATTCTGCCCTGGACATCGCCCTCTGGGACATTTTCGGCAAACTCACCGGTCAACCGTTGGCGCAGCTGTTGGGAGGATTCTCGCGCGACAGGATCCGCACCTACAATACCTGCGCCGGCCCGACCTATATGCGCGGCGACAAAGGCCAGCATAGCGCCAACTACGGTTTGACTGAGTTAGGCGGCGAACTCGACGACCTGAACGGCTTTCTGCACCGTGCCGATGATCTGGCGCAAGAGCTTCTGGCCGAAGGCATCACGGCGATGAAGATCTGGCCTTTCGATTTGGCTGCGGAGAAAACCGATGGCGTCGATATCTCCTCGGCGGACCTGTCGGTCGCACTGAGACCGTTTGAAAAAATCCGCAATCGGCTCGGTGACAAGATCGACATCATGGTCGAGTTCCATTCCAAGTGGCAGCTGTTGCCGGCCATCAGGATTGCCAAGGCTCTGGCGCCGTATATGCCTTATTGGCACGAAGATCCGATCAGGATGGATAGCCTGGCGAGCCTGAAGCGCTATGCCGAGGCTTCACCGGCTCCGATCTGCGCCTCGGAAACGCTGGCCACCCGCTGGGGCTTCCGCGATCTCCTGGAGACCGGCGCGGCTGGCATCATCATGCTTGATTTGTCGTGGTGCGGCGGCGTCTCGGAGGCCAAAAAGATCGCAACCATGGCGGAGGCCTGGCATCTGCCTGTCGCACCACATGATTGCACCGGCCCCGTCGTGCTCTGCGCCTCGACGCATCTTTCGTTGAACGCACCCAACGCCCTGATCCAAGAGAGCGTCCGCGCCTATTACAAGACCTGGTACCGCGATCTTGTCACCGCGCTGCCGGAGATCAGGGACGGCTTCATCACTGTGCCGAAGGGACCGGGACTGGGCATGGAACTGGCCGCCGATCTCGAAAAAAAGTTCACGGTCACAAAGAGGGTGTCGAAGAGCAGCTAGTCAGCGAAACGTCTCGTAGCAAGTGCTGGCATCGTGCCGGCGCATGAGCCGTTCAGTGACGTAGCTCTGGATCAACGTGGCGACATTGCAGGCGGACGTCATGGCTTGGCCTCCCATCGCTGATGGAGGCGCCGCGCCGCTTCTTCCATCAACTCCGGGCAAGCCAAGAGGTACCAATAAGTATCGCGCACGCAGGCATGGCGGAGGTAAGTGGAGAGCGCTGGGAGTTGCTGCTCGATGGTCTTGCCTTCGCGATACCATTCGAGAAGCGTCCGGATGGCGAAGCGGTGCCGGAGTCGTGCACGCGTGGGCCGGTGCGATCGCCAGGGCGCCGCAACCCGATCTCTCGGGTCAGCCGCCAGAAGACACGATAGGCGTATTGGTGCAGCAAGCCGGCAGCAACCTCCTGTACGGGATGTATTATACCAGCCAACCTATCGTTTGACTCGTGCTCGCAAGCGTAGGGGCGCACAGCAGTGCGCCCGTCCAAGAGCTTGCCGCGCAGCTAGACGGGCGCACTGCTGTGCG